>CBFHIW010000004.1:0-84156 GCA_965656065.1 Luminiphilus sp.
CCTACTGGCAGATGTCCGAACGTTGGTCACGAATGCCAAGGAAGCCAGAGGCACTGACGCTGCGCACGACGAGCACTGAATCGCGCGGCCACCCCCGCGCTGGACCTGCGCTACACTCAGCGAGGCGTAACACGGTGCCGAATTAAAGGCACCAGTATTCAAATACAGGAGAGCCCTTATGGCGCGCGTAGTGGTATCAGGCATTGTTGAGTTTCCGCCAGAAGTCCGAGATGAAGCCTTGATCAAAGGCAAAGAACTCATCGAGGGGGCCTACACCGAGAAGGGCTGCATTCATTATCTCTGGACTGCTGACCTCAACCACCCCGGTCGAGTGGTGGTCTATGAAGAGTGGGAAAGCGGCGCTGACTTGGAGGCCCACCTAAAGGGTGAGTGGTACCTCAACATGTTCGGGCATCTCGCGCAGTACAACATACTCAATGCGGAGACCAACAAATTCCGGGTGGAAATCAAAGAACCGGTTTATGGCGAGGACGGCGTCGCGACCGGGTACTTTACAGACGAGGGTTAAGCACTTCCTATTTCGAGACGCCTCAATGCGTGGCGGGTAGCGCGTGGGGCATGACGCAGATTGAACCGACCCACACGGACCCTCACTGCGACTGCCCCCTAGGGAGACAAACGCTGACTAAGAGACCTTACTGACTCTTCCAGGACTGAATTTTTCGATAGATCGTTGAGGGCGCCACCTGTAATTTCTGGGCCGCCCGATTCACGCTACCATCGCAGGCGGCAATGGCCGCCTCAATGGCTTTTTTCTCGGTAATCCACAAGGGTTCAATCTCGCCAACACTCGCTGAATCCCCAACGCCTGCGGGCGGCTCTGACGCTCCGTCGGTCTCGACCGCGATTTCGGTGCCCGAGATCACCCGATATACCGCTGCCTCATCGATTTCGTCAGCTGGGCCCAGCAACACCAACTGGCGAATCGTATTTTCCAACTGCCGAACGTTACCTGGCCAGGAATAGTGCTGAAGTGCATGCGCCGCCGCGTCGCTGAGCTGGCTGGCAGCCTTGCCCTCCTCCTCAGCAATCTGGGCGAGGAAGCCTTGCGCCAATAGCAGTGCGTCGTCCGAGCGCTCGCGCACCGGTGGCATGCGCAGGGGCACAACATGAAGCCGGTAATAAAGGTCCTCGCGTAACCGCCCCTCACGCATCTCAAACAGAGGGTCGCGGTTGGTTGAGGCAATAATACGGACGTCTGCCGCAACCTCTTGCGAAGACCCCACCGGGCGATACGTGCCGTGCTGGATCAACCGCAGCAGCGTGGACTGTGCATCGAAGCTGAGGCTACAGACCTCGTCCAGAAACAGTGTGCCCGCCGCGGCCTCAGCGACTAAACCGCCACCCTGTGCGTCGCCGAACAAGGCACGCTCCAGCTGATCTGCCGCCAAAGCAGCACAATCGACCACCACAAACGGGCCGGGTGCGCGCGCCGATAACTGATGAATCGCGCGGGCGGCGAGCTCTTTGCCCGTGCCGCTCTCGCCCATCACAAACGCGGTGGCCAAAGTGCCTGCCAGTGATTCAACTGTCTCGAATACGGTTTGCATGGCAGGTGACTGGCCGCGAAGAGGACCGAGCCGCTCGCGCTTGACCGACAGACTCTCGACCTGCTGGCTCAGCTTTTGCTTGTCCGCCGCGTTCAGCAGCGTCACCCGCAAACGCGCGGCGTCGAAAGGTTTGTTCAGGAAATCGTCCGCGCCACTGTCGATTGCCTGCTCGGCGTAATCAGCGCCGTGACCGGTCATCACGACAACCGCCGGCCTTGGATTGACACGCCACAGATCATCCAGCAGATCCAGGCCATTGCCATCCGGAAGTTCGATATCGAGCAAAATAAGCTGTGGGTTCAGCTCAACCAAAGTCTTTCTGGCTGACGCGAGGGTTTCGACCGCCGTCACGTCCAGGCCACTGCCATCCAGATACTGGGAGTAGATGGCACAAAGGGTTGCACTGTCCTCGACAATGAGGGTTTTCACGCCAGTTCCGCCTCCTGCGGATACTCACGACGGTCACCGAGGCGAAGGCATCGCCTTTGAGGTCCGTCTCACTCTTTCCTAAACGGAGAGTACCAGCTTTTGGTCAGTCTGGGCGTGTGTCCAGTACAGCACTGCTGTCAACAGCAATACCGCACCCACCTGATGGGTCGCCGCCATGGGAATCGCGACTTGCGTCAGCACCGTGCCAATACCCAGCGACACCTGAAACGTGAGCGCAACCAACATCAGCCAGGCACCCCGCCTGACGCCGGGATGATCGCTGGATCGCAGGGAGTGCACGCTCAGCACCAGCACAAGGAGCGCCATGGCATAGGCGAGCATACGGTGATTGAAGTGAATGGTGGCCACCCCTTCGAAAGTCGCCTGCCAACCCTCGGCGTAGTAGCCCATGGGCACGAACGTCTCACCCATCATCGGCCAGGTCGGGTAGGCAAAACCCGCATCCGTGCCGGCCATGAAACCACCTGACAAAATCAGAGTATAAACGCCGACAACCAGCACCCAGCCCCAGCCGCTGATGTGCTTTAGCGCCGGCGAAAGACCTGAGCTGACACGCAATACCAGCCACATCATCAAAGCATAGATGGCAACCGCGACGCCGAGGTGTGCCGTCAGCCGGTATTGGGAAACCGAGGGCCGGTCAACGAGGCCACTTTTCACCATGTACCAACCCAACAGGCCCTGCGCAGCACCCAAAATCAGTAGCAGAATGAGCGTCGGCAGAAGCTGTGGCGCAATCATCTTGCGCAACGCAAAGATCACCAGCGGCACGAAATACATCAACCCAATCAGACGACCCAGCACGCGGTGCAGGTACTCGAACCAGAAGATCTGTTTGAAGCCGGCGAGATCCATACCCTGATTGATCTTCTGGTACTCCGGGTATTGCTGATACTCGGCAAAGGTGGCCAACCACTGCGCCTCGGTCAGCGGCGGTATCACGCCCATGATCGGGCGCCAGTCCACCATAGATAAGCCAGACTCGGTGAGTCGGGTCACCCCGCCCAGCAGAATCATGCCCAAGATCGTCACGGCGCAGACCGCCAGCCAGAGTGCTATCCAGCGCGCATTCATCTGCGCGTCGATTGTCGCTGTCGTCATGTTGCTGTCCCCCAGAACCCTCATTCTACCTAAATCCGCGCAAAAGTTGCTTTCTGTCCTACACTGGCCGCCCTCAGGAGAACATCCATGCCCTACATCCGCCTCGATCAGATCGAGTTCAGCATCGGCACCCAGGTATTGCTCGACAAGGTGAGCCTGACGCTGGACAAAGGCGAGCGGCTGGGCCTACTGGGCCGAAATGGCGCGGGTAAATCGACGCTGATGCGCATATTGTCGGGCGAGCTGTCCGCGGAGGACGGCGAGCGCTGGGTAGACCCCAACATCACGGTGGCGCGCCTTGAACAGGCGCTACCCGAGCATCTTGAGACCAGCGTGTTTGACTACGTCGCCACCGGATTGGCAGAGACCGGCGCGTTACTGTCGCGCTACCACATCCTCGCCGCGGATGGCTCTGCGCACGCCTTGGAAGAACTGAGCCAGATTCAGGCCCAGCTGGAACATCTCGACGGCTGGAATATGGCACAGCGGATCGAGCGGGTGCTGCAGCAATTAGACCTGAAAGCCGATGACCTGTTGGCGACTTTGTCAGGCGGGTGGCGACGGCGCGCCGCACTGGCGCGGGCGTTGGTGACGGAGCCGGACGTGCTGTTGCTGGACGAGCCGACCAACCATCTCGATATCCCCTCGATCGATTGGTTGGAGCAGCAGGTCAGTCAATTCGAGGGCGCCATCGTCCTCATTACCCACGACCGGCGATTCCTGCAGCGGGTCTGTAATCGCATTGGTGAGCTCGACCGGGGCCACCTCTCCTTATGGCAGGCCGACTACGCCAAATTTTTGGTGCTGAGAGAGCAGCAGGCGGAAGCCGAGGCGCGAGCTGATGCGCTCTTTGATAAAAAGTTGGCCCAAGAGGAGACCTGGATCCGGCAGGGGATTAAAGCGCGTCGCACCCGAAATGAAGGCCGGGTCAGAGCACTCAAGGCCATGCGCGAAGAGCGCGCGCACCGGCGCGTGGCGCAGGGCAAAGGCAGCTTCAAGATGGAGGATGCCAACCGGTCCGGACGCCGTGTTGCCGAAGCACGCGGCATCGGCTTTCGCTATGGCAATGAGACGGTAGTGGACGACTTCTCTACCATTATCCAGCGCGGCGACCGGGTGGGCATTGTTGGCAGCAATGGCGTCGGTAAGACCACCGTGATCAAGCTCTTACTGGGCGAGCTCACGCCAGACGAAGGTGATGTGCTGCTCGGGACCCAATTAGAGATCGCCTACTCCGACCAACTGCGCGGCGAGCTCGACCCGGACAAAGATCTGATCGACAACATCTGCGGCGGACAGCAGTTCATCGAAATCAACGGCCAGCGCCGGCACGCCATCAGCTACCTCGGCGATTTCCTGTTTGCTCCCGACCGCATCCGAACCCCGGTCAAAGCCCTATCCGGCGGGGAGATCAATCGGGCAATTCTGGCGCGATTGTTCACGCGGCCTGCCAATCTGCTCATCCTCGATGAACCCACCAACGATCTCGATATCGAGACGCTCGAGCTCTTGGAAGAAATCCTGCTGGAATTCAAAGGCACGATCATTCTGGTCAGCCACGACCGGCACTTTCTCGACAAGGTGGTTACCAACCTGCTGGTGATGAAAGGCGACGGAGAGATCGAGGAGCAAGCCGGTAGCTATTCAGATTGGGAGGCCCGCGGCGGGCAACTTGCGGCGCCGGTCGGCTCTGCTGGCTCCTCCACACTGTCTTCTGATGCACCCGCTGCCACCCCCGCCATAGAAACGGCCGACGAGGCCGGGGCATCTGAAAAACCGACAGCAGCTGCCGGGGGCGATAAGACACCCAAGAAGAAAACCAAATTGACCTACAAGGATCAGCGGGAGCTGGATGCCCTTCCCGCTGAAATCGAATCTCTGGAGGCGCGCCACGCCGAGCTGCTGGAGATCATTGCCCAACCGGGCTTTTACGAGCAGCCCCCCAACGAGGTCGCTAACACGCTAAACGCCGTCACCGAATCGGAACAAGCGCTGGATCGCGCGTTGGAGCGACTGGTCGAACTGGAGGGTTGAGCGCAGCGGCGCTCCCGAAGCACCCAGTCAGAGTGCCGAGTCAGGAGCGCCCAGCCACATTGATGGGTCACATTAGGTGGTCAGAGCACCGAGGCAACTGCCTCGACCACGCGCCCGAGATTATTAGCGTTGAGCCCGGCGATATTGATACGCGACGAATCCAGCATATACACCGACTGCTCTTCTCTAAGGCGCTGGGCCTGCTCGACACTCAGCCCCAGAAAAGAAAACATGCCGTGCTCGGTGCCGATAAAACCGAAGTCTTGTCCAGTCGCAGCGGTCAACGCCTCCTCGAACTGACCGCGCAGGCCGTTGATGCGATGGCAAATTTGGCTCAGCTCGGCTTCCCACGCTGATCGCAGCGCCGATGAAGACAGCACCCGCCCCGCCAACAGCGCCCCGTGAGCCGGTGGCATGGAATACACACGGCGGGCCGCAGAGATAGCCTGGCTCGCCATGGCTTCAGCCGCGCGGCCATCGCCTCCTACAAAGACCACCGCGCCTGCGCGCTCACGATAGAGGCCAATATTTTTTGAGGAGGAGACCGCAATGATCATCTCGGGCACGCGCTCAAGTACCGCGCGGACACCCGCGGCGTCTTCATCAAGGCCGGCGCCCATACCCTGATAGGCAAAGTCGATCATGGGCAGTAGCTGTCGCTCCGCCATCAAATCGGCCAACACCCCCCACTGTTCGAGCGTCGGATCGACACCACTGGGGTTATGACAACAGCCGTGCAGGAGCACCACGTCGCCAGCCTGCGCCGCCTCGAGGTCCGCCAACATGGCCTCGAAATCGAGACCCTTCTTTTCGGCGGAGTAATAGCGATAGGTTTTGAATTGCAGCCCCACAGAGCCCATCAGCGGGATATGCACCGGCCAGGTCGGGTCACTCACCCACACGGTGGCATCCGGGGCGGCGGCATGCAGCACCTCGGCACCCAGCCTCACCGCGCCGCATCCGCCGGGGGTCTGCACCGCCGACGTGCGATCACCGAGCTCAGCCATACCCGCGTCACCGAATACCAGCGAGCGGATCCCACTCAGATAATCGGGATCTCCCTGAGGCGGCATATACACCTTGGTCTGCTCCTCGCTGACCAGCGCCTGCTGCGCCTGCTGGACCGATTCAAAGACCGGACAGAGGCCAGTTTCGTCCATGTAAACGCCCAGCGTCAGGTCCACCTTGTCGGGGTTGGGGTCAGCGCGACAAGCGGCGGCCAAACCGAGAATAGAGTCAGGCGGGAGCACAGGAAGAGAGTCAAACATGGCGAACACTCGGGCATATGGGATCAAGCAGAGCGCGAAAGTATGCGTGACGAACCGATGGCCCCACAAGCCCTGTTATCCTGCACCCTTCGCCTTTGGTCGCCCCAGCTTGTTATGACCCAAAAAGCCTCACCCGACGCTCCGCCAAGCACCGGTGCCAATTTGTCCATGGCGGATGAACCGGCATCTACCTCGCTGACTGGGGCGCGCGATGACCTGTTCGCCTCGCCCCTGTCTGACCCGGGGCTATTTCGTTTTGACGCGTCTGTCGCGTCGGTCTTTCCCGATATGATCAATCGATCCGTACCGGGCTACGCCACGGTAGTCGGCATGACAGGCACACTTGCCGCGCAGCACGCCCGACCGGGCTCGCAGATTTATGATCTGGGGTGCTCCTGGGGCGCATCGCTCCTCTCAGTGGCGCGGGAACCCGCCTGTGAGCGATGCGCACTCATTGGTATCGACAATTCCGAGTCGATGCTGGAGCAGGCAAACCGTCACCTTGCTCAATTCCCGGAGGCGAACCGCATTGAGCTGCAACATGCGGACGTGCTCGATACCCCGCTCGATAACGCCAGCGTGGTGATCATGAACTACACGCTCCAGTTCATCCCCATCGAGGAGCGCGAGGGGCTCCTTAAGCGCATTCGTGAGGCGATGATGCCGGGTGACGTGCTGATCCTGTCAGAAAAACTCACCCTGCCCGACCCGCGCCTGAATGAGTACCTGATCGACCTGCATCACGATTTTAAGCGCCAACAAGGTTACAGCGACCTTGAGATCGCCCAGAAACGGCAAGCGCTGGAGGATGTGCTGGTGCCCGAGACGCGCAAGGCGCATGTCGCACGCCTCAAAGCGGTGGGGTTCAGCCGTTGCGACATCTGGTTTCAGTGCCTGAACTTTGGCTCGCTCATCGCCATCGCATGACACCCCCCTCTCCACCCGAACACGCCCTGCCCCCCGAACTCGTCAGCGACTGGGAGGCGCTGAGCTCACGCTGGCAAGACGGACCACTCGCAGAATGGCTGGCGCTGTTACCGGAGCAGTTCACTGCCGGTTTGTCGCCGGCCCGCTATGGTGATCTCCCTCGCTGGCGGGACGCCCTCGCCAGTCTTCCGCCACTCCCAACCGCTGACATACAGTTGAATACCGCGCGCGTAGGCGTGTCAGGCACCGCTTCGAGCGAGACGATGGACACCTTGCACAGTGCCTTGATGGGTCTCCATCCCTGGCGAAAAGGGCCTTTTGAGCTCTGCGGACTGCATGTCGATACCGAGTGGCGGTCCGACTGGAAATGGGATCGTCTGGCGAATGCGATCGCGCCGCTGGATGGCCGCCGGGTGCTCGACGTGGGCTGCGGCAATGGCTACCACTGCTGGCGCATGCTCGGTGCCGGGGCGGCGGAGGTCATCGGCATCGATCCCACGCCGCTCTTCATCCTGCAGTTCAAAGCCATCCAACACTACCTGCAGCAATCAGGCATCCACGTGTTGCCAATGACACTGGAAGCGATGCCTGAGCACCTGCCCGTCTTCGACACGGTATTTTCCATGGGCGTGCTGTATCACCGGCGGGACCCGATGGCGCACCTGATGAGCTTGAAGTGCAAGCTGGCACCCGGAGGTCAGTTGGTGCTGGAGACGCTCGTGATCGAAGGCGATGAGAACGCACTGCTGGAACCCAACGGACGCTATGCGCGCATGGGCAATGTCTGGCAATTGCCGAGCCCCGGCCTCGCCGCACGTTGGCTCAAGCAGGCGGGCTTTAGCGAGATCGAGATCATCGATGTAGGTGTCACGTCTCAAGAAGAGCAGCGGCGCACGCCCTGGATGACGTTTCACTCATTGGAGGAGTTTCTGGACCCCGACGACGACACCCGCACCATCGAAGGCTTCCCCGCGCCACGGCGCGCCATCCTCTCAGCCAACGTCAACTGAGCGCTTATCGTCTCTGCGGCACTCGGTGCTCTCGGCTCAGCGGGTGGCACTCGCCGGTCGGTGGCCTGTTAAAGGAGACCATGCCCGGGTTTAATGAAGCTGCTTCTGCTCGGCCGAGGCGTCGAAGACGATATCGAATACTTCGCGGAAGCTGCGCACAAAATGCACCGTGATGCCCTCGCGCAGATAGTCCGGCAGCGCCTCGTAATCTCCTTTGTTGGCAAACGGCAGGATGACCTCGGTAATCCGCGCGCGCCGCGCGGCAATGACTTTCTCGCGAATACCGCCCACCGCCAAGACCTGTCCCGTTAGCGTCAATTCGCCCGTCATGGCCAAAGGCCGCGGTAAGCGCTCCCCCCGCGCCAGCGACACCAACGCCGTCGCCATGGTGATGCCGGCACTGGGGCCGTCCTTGGGCGTCGCCCCCTCGGGCACGTGCAGGTGCACCATCGACATATCAAAAAAATCTGTCTCGCAACCGAACTCACGCAGATGCGCCACGACATAGCTGTAGGCAATCTCGGCGCTCTCTTTCATTACCTCACCGAGCTGACCGGTCAGCTTGAAGCCCCGGTTCAAGGTGTGGATCTTGGAAGACTCAATGCTGAGTGTCGCCCCGCCCATGGCGGTCCATGCGAGTCCCGTGACAACCCCTCTGCCGCGCTGGGCGCGCTCGGGTTTGAATCGCGCCTGACCGAGAATGTCTTCAACCTCTCGTTTGCCAATCCGCACCCGCTTCGTGTCTTCCTCCACCATTTTCAAAATAGACGCTCGCACCAGTGAACTCAGCCGCTTTTCCAGCCCCCGCACGCCCGCCTCCCGGCTATAGGCATCAATAACCAAACGAATGGCAGCGTCATTGATGCGGATCTGACTGGGTTTGGCACCGTGGCGCTCGAGCAACTTTGGCCACAAGTGGTTTTTGGCAATCGCCAGTTTTTCCTCGGCTATGTACCCCGATAGGCGGATCTCTTCCATGCGATCGAGCAGCGGTCCGGGAATCGTATCGAGTTGATTGGCGGTGCAGACAAACAACACCTTCGACAGATCCACCCGCAGATCCAGATAATGATCCAGAAACTCGCTGTTTTGTTCAGGGTCTAACACCTCCAACAAGGCAGACGCCGGGTCGCCCTGAAAAGACGCTCCGATCTTGTCGATCTCATCGAGCATGATCACAGGGTTGGCGACCTCGACCTCTTTCAATGCCTGCACAAGCTTGCCGGGCATGGCCCCAACATAGGTGCGCCTGTGGCCCTTGATCTCGGCCTCATCGCGCATGCCCCCCAGGCTGAATCGATAAAACTGCCGACCCAATGCCGCGGCAATCGATTTGCCAATACTGGTCTTGCCCACGCCTGGCGGGCCAACCAACAAAAGGATGGAGCCATCAATGCTGCCCTTAAACGCGCCTACTGCCAAAAACTCGGTGATGCGGGCCTTCACGTCATCCAGCCCATCGTGATGCGCCTCCAGCGCGGCACGCGCCTGTTTGAGATCCAGATTGTCGTCTGAATACACGCCCCAAGGGACGGACGTTGCCCAATCCAGATAATTGCGGGTCACACCGTATTCGGGTGACCCGGATTCCAGCACCTTCAATTTGCTGAATTCTTCCTCAATACGATCGCGCACCTTCTGTGGCGGGTGCAGGTCTTCAAGCCGCTGTTGGAAGCGCTCGAGGTCTGAGGTGTTGTCGTCTTTTGAAATCCCCAGCTCTTTCTCGATCACCTTCATCTGCTCACGCAGAAAAAATTCGCGCTGATTCGCGGAGACCTTCTCGTTCACCTGGGTCGTGATTTGACCTTGTAGCGTGGCCACCTCTTTCTCACGCTTTAAAAGCTCCAGCACTTTTGTCATGCGCTGGGTCAGGGGCAGGGTCTCGAGGATCTCCTGTAACTGATCGCCGCTCGCTGTAGTGAGTGCCGCCGCAAAGTCGGCCAACAGGCTCGGCTGATTGGGGTTGAACTGACCAATGTGTTGCTTGAGCTCCTCGCTATAGAGGGGATTCAGTGGCAGCAATTCCTTGATCGCCGCGATGATCGCCATGGCGTAGGCCTTGATCTCATCGCTCTCACGGTCACCCTGACTCCGGGGGTACTCGACCTGAGCAACCAGAGGTCCTTGATCATTGAGCCAACGCACGATGCGGAAACGACGCAGCCCCTGTGCAAGAAACTGCCCCCCATGCTCTGCCATCGGCGGTCTGTGCAGTCGCACGACACAGCCGGTGGTCGGGAATTGTTGCGCGGTCGCTTTGCCGGGGTCGGGTTCGTCGACAAAGGCGAGACCCAACAGACCGGAGCCCTGCTGAGCGATGGCATCCAATGTTGCCTGCCAGTTATCAGGGTTGAACGAGACCGGCTGTACTTGGCCGGGGAAAAAGGGTCGGCCGGGTAGAGGCAGCAACACGAGCGTATCGGGCAATACATCGTCGGCGACAGCTGGCGTTGCCGCGTCGAAGTCTGCTGACGGCGCACCCTCGGGTGGCAGTACCTCGCCGTCGTACTGAATGTCGTCTTCCCTGTCCATTGTGCCTCCGCCCCTGCAGCACCGCTGCCTGATAAGAGAGATATGGGGTCGAGGGTGGGCTAATTCAAGGTACTGCACGCCGCTGCGCTGGTAACTGACAGCACCGCTTTTAAGGCCATTAGCGCTCAAACACCGCAGGGTCAGCCATCATCAATTGTTTTTGGCCAAAAGCAGCGGAGATGAGAACCACGAGAGATCACCAGCGCACTCACACCATGAGCGGCGGTGACCAACTCAACCGATACTCAGCACTGAAGAAGCTGAGTGATGCGCGGGCTCACGCGGCTGAGAGGCAATACCCAGCCCGGCAAAGGCAGAGGGACCTACTCGTCGCCCTGAGAGGGCGCGACCGGTTGCGGCGTCACAGGGAAAGGCGCGATTTTGGCACCGCCGCCTTCGGAGATGCGCGCGGCGCCCTCTTTGTCCACTTCGTCGATGCGAACGATTGACTGCAACGGAATGTAGCTTCGTTTCACACCCGAGAACTCGTTTTTGAGCTTCTCTTCGCCCGGGTCAACCAGAATCTTCGAGCGCTCGCCAAAGACCAGCTCTTCTATTTCGACAAAACCCCACATATCACTCTGGTAGATCTGCCGGGCAAAAACCTCGTAGACCTGGCCTCCGTTGTGGAAAATGACTTTGTACGTGGGCTGAGACGGCATGCGGGCTCCCAATGAACCGAGAGGGTGCTGAAAAAGGGGCAGAATGGTAACACTTTGTGCACAAAGCTCCACCTCAGGCCAAAAACGCGGCCCGCAGGCGCTATACTCCGCGCCCTCGGCCCTTATTGAGTCACCGCGCGTGGCGAGCACATGCACAAGAGATGAGTAACTCAGGCACCAAAAAACTGTTTGTCGAGACACACGGCTGTCAGATGAACGAATACGATTCCGCGCGGATGGCCGACCTGCTGGGTGCCAGCCACGGGCTCGAGCAGACCGATTCGGCCGATGAGGCGGACGTGCTGCTTCTGAACACCTGCTCCATTCGGGAAAAAGCGCAGGAAAAGGTCTTTCATCAGCTGGGCCGCTGGAAGCACCTGAAGCAGAAGAATCCTGATCTGATTATCGGCGTGGGCGGCTGTGTGGCCAGCCAGGAAGGCGCTGAAATCGGCAAGCGGGCGCCCTATGTCGACCTGATCTTTGGTCCGCAAACCCTGCACCGGCTGCCGGAGATGATCGATGATCGTCGCCGCGGAGAACCCGTTGTCGTCGATGTCAGCTTCCCCGAGATCGAGAAATTTGATCGCTTGCCTGAACCCAGTGTCGAAGGCCCCACAGCGTTTGTGTCGATCATGGAGGGCTGCAGCAAGTACTGCACGTTTTGCGTGGTGCCCTACACCCGCGGCGAGGAGGTCTCGCGGCCGGTAGACGATGTCATCGCTGAAATTGCGGGTCTCGCGGACCGCGGTGTTAAAGAGGTCAACCTGCTCGGGCAAAACGTGAATGCCTTTCGTGGGCGTAACCACCTAGACGAGATCGTTGATTTCGCCGAGCTACTGCATCTGGTGAATCTGGTGCCGGGCATCGAGCGGATTCGCTACACCACGTCACACCCGGTCGAGTTCACCGACGCCATTGTCGCCTGCTACGCCGAAATCCCCGCGCTGGTAGATCATCTGCACCTGCCCGTGCAAAGTGGCTCGGACCGCATTCTGATGGCCATGAAGCGCGGGCACACCGCCCTCGAATACAAGGCCACGATCCGCGCACTGCGCAAGATTCGCCCCAACATCTCGCTTTCATCCGACTTCATCATCGGCTTCCCCGGCGAGACCGAGGGTGATTTCGCGGCCACCATGAAATTGATCGAAGAGATCGGCTTCGATACCTCGTTCAGCTTTATCTACAGCGCGCGCCCCGGCACCCCCGCCGCCGAACTGCCCGACGAAGTCCCCGAAGCAGTAAAGAAGCAGCGACTGCATATTCTTCAGGCTCGCATTGCGCAGCAGGCGCAGCAAATTGCTGAATCGATGGTAGGCACGACCCAGCGCATATTGGTGACCGGCTATGCGAAAAAAGACCCCGGACAGCTCTCGGGGCGCACAGAAAACAACCGCGTGGTCAATTTCGCCTCTCAAAACACCGCCCTGATCGGCCAGTTTGCCGAGGTCGAGATTACGGCGGCCTATACCAACTCGCTGCTGGGACGGCAGATCGACCCCGCTTAATGCCCTAAACGGTAGTTGACTCAGCCGGCAAGGCGAGTATCGTTTCCCTCTCAATGTGAAAGAGGCGGCGTGAAAAACCGTTGGACACAGAGCAATCGGCGCCCGAGGTCACCCCTCCGGGTCTGGCCTCACATATCACCCTCTCCCTCGAACCGAACGACGCGCGACATCTGGCGGCCCTCTGCGGGCAGCTGGACAGTCACCTGCGCCAGATCGAAAAGCGCCTCGACATCACGATCCAGAATCGCAGCAATCACTTTGAGCTGCGGGGTGCCCACGAGCGTTGCCAGATGGCAGCGTCACTGCTGTCGTCGCTGTACACAGATATCGAGAATGGCGCGCAGCTGAGCCCGGAGAGTATTCACTTGCGCCTTCAAGAGGCAGACCTCGAGTTGCTCAGCGAACCGCAGACCGCGGATATCGCGACTGATACGACAGGGCTCATTCGCACCAAACGGCTCTCGGTCAGGCCGCGGGGGCAAAACCAGCGTCAATACGTCTCGGCTATCAACACCCATGACATCAACTTTGGCATAGGCCCTGCCGGCACCGGTAAAACCTATCTGGCGGTCGCGTGTGCGGTGCGCGCGCTACTCAATGAGCAGGTCAAGCGTATCCTGTTGGTACGCCCCGCTGTTGAGGCGGGAGAGCGCTTGGGTTTCTTGCCCGGCGATCTGTCGCAAAAGGTGGACCCCTATCTGCGGCCACTTTACGACGCACTTTATGAGATGCTGGGGTTCGAGACGGTCAACAAATATATCGAGCGGCACATCATCGAAGTCGCGCCCCTCGCCTTCATGCGCGGCCGCACGCTCAATCACGCGTTCATCATTCTGGACGAAGCCCAGAACACCACCCGCGAACAAATGAAAATGTTCCTGACACGAATCGGCTTCGGGTCCACCGCGGTGGTCACCGGTGATACCAGCCAGATCGATCTTCCAAAGGGCACGCAGAGCGGCCTGACCCACGCCATGACAGTGCTGGATGAGGTGGCCGGTATTACCTTTACCGAGTTTGGCAACAAAGACGTCGTCCGCCATCCGCTGGTACAGAGAGTCGTGAGCGCCTATGACACCTTTGAGCAGCGCAATGCCTCTCCCCGCGGCGAGGGCCCTCCGTGAACATCCTGCTATCCGTTGATCGCAACACCGACGTCGCCTCACCCACTGACGCCACACTGCAACGCTGGGTGAGTTACACCCTGACACAGACCGCTTCTCTGCCCGAGCCGACTCCCGAACTGTCTATCCGCATTACCGACAATGACGAGGCAGCGGATCTCAATCAAACCTACCGCGCCAAAGCAGGCCCCACCAACGTACTGTCCTTCCCCGCCGATGTGCCGACAGAGACGGGCTCCGGCTTGCTGGGAGATCTGGTTATCTGCGCACCGCTGGTGCAGCTCGAAGCCGCGCAACAACGGAAATCAGAGGAAGCCCATTGGGCGCATCTCGTTATTCATGGTGTGCTGCACCTGTTGGGCCATGACCACCAAATGCCTGCGGAAGCCAAACAGATGGAGGCACTCGAGATCGATTTACTCTGGCACCTTGGCTTTCCCAATCCCTATGACCCCGAACAGCCCCCGGAGGGCTTAGCAACGTGAACGACGACCGCAAGCCGGAATCGGAAGAACGATCCTGGCTGGACCGACTAACGCATTTCATCAGCGGCGAGCCCCAGAACAAAACTGATCTGGAAGGCGTGCTCGCACTCGCCGAAGAGCACGAGATCATCGATGAGGACGCGCGCAAAATCATGGAGGGCGCACTGCTGGTGACGGACATGCAGGTGCGCGACATCATGATCCCCCGCGCGCAAATGATCGTGATTGATTCCGATCAGTCGCTGCAGGAAGCACTGCCCAAAATTGTCCAATCTGGCCACTCCCGCTACCCCGTTATTGGCGATGGCATCGACGATGTCATCGGTATCTTGCTCGCGAAGGACCTGTTGCCGTTGATTCAGAGTGACGGCGATGTGCCAAGTATCAAAGAACTCATGCGGCCGGTGATTGCCGTTCCCGAGAGCAAGCGGCTCAACGTACTGCTGCGTGAGTTCCGGCAGAATCGTAATCACATGGCGATCGTGATCGACGAGTACGGTGGGATCGCGGGCCTCATTACCATCGAGGATGTGCTCGAGGAAATTGTGGGTGAAATCGAAGACGAGACCGATGTCGAAGAGGGGCAGCTGATTCGCCCTGTTAATGACAACTCGTTCATGGTCGAGGCACTCACGCCCATCGATGAATTCAATGAATTTTTCGGTACCACTTTTAGCGATGAGGAGTTCGACACGATTGGCGGTCTGGTGATCAACGCTTTCGGACAACTGCCGACCCGCAATCAATCGATTCGTCTCGATCAATTCGAGTTCAAGGTCATCCATGCCGACGAGCGGCGTCTCACCCGTTTGCGGGTAACCACCAAAGTCACTGACACCACAGGCTGATGCTCGACCGAGTCCCCAATTGGGGCATCGCTCTACTGGCTGGCGTTATTTTTCCGCTCGGTCTGGCCCCATTCGACGTGTGGCCGGTTATCCCGCTGAGCGCTGGACTCCTCTATACGGCACTGAATCGCAGCCAGCGCGCCGGAGCCATTGGATTAGCCTACGGTGCGGGCTTCTTCGGCGCGGGCGTCTCGTGGGTGTATGTGAGTATCCACGTCTACGGCGATACACCTGTCTGGCTGGCGGCGGGCCTGACCACTGTGTTCTGCGGCGGGCTGGGACTGCTTTTCGCCGCACAGGGAGTGGCGTTTGCGCGACTCGCGAGCCGGCATCCGGCATGGCGGGCGGTTCAGTTTGCCTCCTTATGGGTGCTTTTCGAATGGCTTCGAAGCTGGCTGCTCACGGGTTTCCCGTGGCTCTATGCAGGCTACGGTGCACTCGATTCCCCTTTGGCAGGGTGGATTCCGGTCGTCGGGGTCTACGGTACGTCCTGGTTCCTCGTTGCGATCGGCTGTTTGGTCGCCAATGCCCTGAATCAGCCGCGCGATATCGGGCGCTGGGTGGGCACGGCAGCAGTCGTCGGACCGCTGGTGCTTGCGGGGCTACTCTTGCAGCGCACAGATTGGACCGTCCCTGAGGGTGAGGCGGTCACGGTCGCGGTTGTGCAACCCAATGTCCCGTTAAAAGAAAAATGGGACCCACGCTTCCGAAGCGGGATCCTGTCCGACTTTGGGACCCGCTCAATGGCACTCGCCCAGGACCATGACCTCGTGGTTTGGCCCGAGTCGGCGCTGCCGAGCTATCGGGACCGGTTGCTGGATGTTATCGAGCCAGTCGACCAACAACTCGCGCAACTGGACAGCACACTCATCACCGGCATCCCCACCCGCGATGCCGCGGGGCGCTACAACAGCATTACTGCCCTCGGCGCCGGATCGGGGACCTACCACAAACAGAAGCTGGTGCCCTTTGGGGAGTATGTGCCACTGGAGCGCTGGCTCAGGGGCGCCATCGCATTCTTCGACCTGCCCATGTCGCAGTTCGTTGCCGGCAAGACCGAGCAGCGCCCTCTCCTCGCCGGCAACCTGCCGGTTGCGCCCTTCATCTGCTACGAGATTGTTTACCCCGACTTCGTGCAACGCTACGCCCAAGACGCGGCACTCCTCGTGACCATCAGTAACGACACCTGGTTTGGCCAAAGCGCTGGCCCCTGGCAGCACTTCCAAATGGCCCGCTATCGCGCGGTCGAGCTCGGACGTGACCTGATCCGTGGCACCAATGACGGGGTCAGCGCCCTGATCACGTCCAAGGGCGTTGTCACCTCAACGGCTAGCCAGTTCACCCAGGCCGTGATCAGCGGCACTGTACAACCCCGTTCCGGGCGCACGCCCTTTGCCGCAACAGGCAGCCTCCCGATGTGGGTTTTCGCCCTGATCACCCTCGTATTGGGTCGGGATCGCGCCTAATACTGGTAAACTCTGCGCGGCCCTGTAGGGCCGTGGCGGACGTAAAGCGCCATCAGGGTCAAACCAACATCTCCCGCTGCTGTGATTGAGGAACAATGAGTCAGGAATACACACCGCAAACCTTGGAGCTGGCGCTGCAAGCCGAGTGGGCTGAGTCCGGTCGTTTCGCCGTGCAGCCCGATGAGGCGCGGGAAAAGTTTTACTGCCTGGCCATGTTTCCCTACCCCAGCGGCAAGCTTCACATGGGCCACGTGCGCAACTACACCATCGCCGACGTGATCGCGCGCTACCAGCGTATGCAGGGCAAAAACGTACTGCAGCCCATGGGCTGGGACGCCTTTGGACTCCCCGCCGAGAACGCGGCCATTGCCAACAAGGTGGCGCCCGCCGCATGGACCCGGGAAAACATCGACCACATGCGCGCACAATTACAGCGACTGGGCTATGCCTACGACTGGGACAGGGAAATCGCCACCTGCGACCCACAGTACTACCAGTGGGAACAGTGGTTCTTTACCCAACTCTACGAGCGAGGCCTGGTCTACAAAAAAATGGCCACGGTGAACTGGGATCCCGTAGACCAGACCGTTCTGGCCAATGAGCAGGTGATCGATGGGCGCGGCTGGCGCTCGGGCGCCGTGGTCGAGCGGCGCGAGATTCCACAATGGTTTATTCGCATCACTGCCTATGCAGAAGAATTGCTCGAAGGGTTGGACACGCTGGACGGCTGGCCCGAGGCCGTGCGCACCATGCAGCGCAACTGGATTGGAAAAAGCCGCGGGGTGGAGCTGGCCTTTGGGCTGGATAAACCGGTGGCCAACCTCGATCGCATCGAGGTCTATACCACCCGGCCCGACACGCTCTACGGTGTGACCTACGTGAGTCTGGCCGCGGAACATCCGATCACGCTAGCGCTGGCCGAGAATAATACCGAACTCGCTGAATTCATCGCCGCCTGCAAGCAGGCATCGGTCGCCGAGGCCGACATGGCGCAGGCCGAAAAACTCGGCATGGATACGGGCTTGCGCGCCACGCACCCGCTGACTGGCGAGGCCATTCCCGTGTGGGTCGCCAACTACGTGCTGATGGACTACGGCTCGGGCGCGGTCATGGCAGTACCCGCGCACGATGAGCGGGACTGGGAGTTTGCCCGCAAGTACTCCCTACCGATGAAAACGGTCGTCTGTGATGCCGAGGGTCAGCCTGCGGAGACCGCGGGCAGCGCCTACACGGAGTACGGCGTGCTGACCGGGTCTGCAGAATTCGATGGCTGCAACTTTGACGAGGCCTTTGAGGGCATCGCAGCGCGACTCGAAGCCGCGGGGATGGGTCAGACCACTACCCAGTTCCGCTTGAGAGACTGGGGCGTCTCGCGCCAACGTTACTGGGGAACGCCGATCCCCATGCTCAACCTGGAAGACGGGCAAGACATACCCATCCCGGCGGATCGACTGCCTTCATTGCTACCGGAAGATGTCGTCATGGACGGCGTGACGTCACCCATCAAGGCCGATCCTGAGTGGCGCCGGTTTGAGCTTGAGGGGCAGCCCTGCGAGCGCGAAACCGATACCTTCGACACCTTTGTTCAGTCCTCGTGGTACTACGCGCGCTTCACCTGTCCACATTACACCGATGGCATGATCGACAACGACCAGGCTAACTATTGGCTACCCGTGGATCAGTATGTCGGCGGCATTGAGCACGCCATTTTGCACCTGCTCTATTCCCGCTTCTTCCACAAGCTGATGCGCGACGCCGGACTGGTGAGTAGCGACGAGCCTTTCGAGCGACTGCTCACCCAGGGCATGGTGCTGAAAGACGGCGCCAAGATGTCGAAGTCCAAGGGCAACACGGTGGACCCACAAGAATTGATCGATCGTTATGGCGCCGACACGGTGCGTTTGTTCAGCATGTTTGCCGCACCCCCCGAGCAGTCACTCGAGTGGTCAGACTCAGGCGTCGAGGGCGCCAATCGCTTCATCAGACGGCTCTGGCGGCTGGTGCACGACTTTAATTCTGACGGCACCGAGTCACTGCCCGACGCGCCCAGCGGCGAGCAGAAGAATCTGCGCCGTAAAATCCACGAGACCATCGCAAAAGTGAGCGATGACTATGGTCGGCGACAAACCTTCAATACCGCCGTGGCCGCGGTGATGGAGCTCTGCAATGAACTAGGCCGCCACCCCGCCGAGCACAGCGACGATCGCGCTGTCATCGACGAGGGCTTGCGCGCCGTGCTGCAGCTGCTGTGGCCTATCACACCGCACCTTAGCGAGCACCTGTGGCAGGCTCTGACAGGCGAGGCGTTCAAGGAAAGTCAGTGGCCCGAGGTCGACGACACCGCCCTCAGCCGCGACGAGTTAGAGATCGTGGTACAGGTCAATGGTAAGGTGAGGGGCAAGATTAATGTGCCCGCCTCCGCAGACAATGCCGACATTGAGGCGATGGCCAAAAGTCAGGAGAACGTACAGCGTTTTCTGGCGGATACGACCATCCGTAAAGTCATTGTCGTCCCCCAGAAGCTGGTGAATATCGTCGCACAATGATCACCCTCGACAACATTGGCTGCAGTGCCGCCAACCGCAGCGTAAACAGCTCACCGGGCCAAAGCTCGGTGGGCCAAAGTGCATTAAGAAAATGGCTCTGTTTGTCTGCGACCCTGATGTGTCTGGCCGGATGCGGCTTCCAATTAAAAGGGAGTGATGCCGCCAGTAGCAGCGCCAAACTCGAAGGCATGACCCTGCAGCTGGTCAGCAGCCAGCCGCGATCTGAGCTGACCCGCGAAGTCTCCAGAGCACTCAGCGCCACGGGTCTGATGCTGTTGGAAGAAGGCGACGCCATGCTGACGTTGGTGCTGCAACCCGAGCAGTTCACGCAGCGCAACGTCTCACTGACTGCTCAGGCCAGAGCGGCAGAACTCGAACTCACCCTGTTCGCCGATTTCACGCTCAATCAGCAAGCGTCGGATCCGATTGACGCGCGCGCGACCGTGACCCGGCAAATGCTCAACGACCCCCGCAACGTGGTCGGTAAGACCGAGGAGATCCGGCTGCTTCGCGAAGAAATGCGCCGCGATCTCGCCGATCAGATTGCCCGTCGCATCAGCCACAGCCTGGGCAGCTGATGCAGCTGAAGCCCCCGCAACTCGCTGATCATCTCTCACAACATCTAGCCCCCTGCTATCTGATTTCAGGCGATGAGCCGCTGATCCTGCAGGAGTGCGCGGATGCCATCCGTGTCGCGGCTCGCGCCGCGGGCTGCGCGGAGCGCCAGCGCATTGCCATCTCTGGCAAAGACGATTGGCTGGAGCTTGGCCACACCGCCGGCTCGCTGTCCTTGTTCGCCGATCGAAAATTAATTGAGGTGCAACTGCCCAGCGGCAAACCCGGCACCGAGGGCAGTAAGGCGATACAGGAGTATCTGGCGGGGGATCAGGAAGATGTGCTACTCATCGTCAGCGGACGCATCGACAAGCAGTCCCAGAAGAGCAAATGGTACGTCGCGCTGGATCAGGCGGGGGTCGTGCTACCGGTATGGCCGATCTCTCCGGCCGAGTTACCCGGCTGGATTGCTGCTCGCATGAAAACCGCTGGACTCAATGCTGAGAACGACGCGGTGACGCTGTTGGCCGAGCGACTGGAAGGCAACCTGCTCGCAGCCTCGCAGGAAATCGAAAAGTTGCGGTTGCTGCACGGCGAGCAAACCATCACCGCCGAGTTGGTGGCAGATACCGTATCCGATAACGCCCGCTACGACGCGTTCCGGTTGGTCGATGTCGCCCTATCAGGGGACGGCCGGGGCGCCGTGCGGACATTAAGAGGGCTGCGGGCCGAGGCGATTCAACCCCCCGTGTTGTTGTGGGCCCTCTCGCGGGAGGTCCGGCTACTCGCCGATTTGAAGCGGGAAATTGCGGGGGGCACGCCCGTGAATGCGGCGCTGAACCAGCGGGGGGTGTGGCGCAATCGACAGGCGCTGGTGCGCTCAGCGATGAACCGGCTGGGCGGTCGGGATCTCGCTGAGATGCAGGCACTCAGCTTTCACGCGGATGGCGCCAGCAAGGGTTTTATGCAGGGTGAACCCTGGAGTTTATTGGAGCGTCTGGTGGTGGTGATGGCTCAGGGATTACCGCCTGCCAGCACACGCGAGCGGCGCGCGTAGAGAGCGATCACCAAAACAAGCCCCACGCCTCCCGTCAAAACCGCGACGGGACTGAAGCCAAATCCATCCACCCCCGCACCGAGCAGAGCGGCGCCCAATGCGGGCGCGCCCATAGCCAGCATAGTCCAGACACTCATCACGCGACCGCGGTACTCGGCACTGGCGGTCAACTGTATGAGCGTTTGCGTACCGGTACCCGCCACGGTGGTCACGATACTGAGTATCGATACCCACAGTGCCAGCCCGACCAGCCCGGCAAACCACTGCAAACCGATGAGGGCGAGGCCCGCCAGCGCGATCGCTGCGCACACCAATATCATCAGGCGTTTCAGATCAGCCGCCTGACGGCTCACCAGTAATCCTCCCCCTACTGAACCCAACCCCGCCATGGCAACCAGGACCGCAAGCTCTGCGGATCCGCCCTGCAACATCTGCCCCGACAGGGCGGGCAGTAACTCGATAATGGTGCGCCCCAATAGACCATTGAGCGCCGTGAGCGCGAGTAACAGTCTGAGGTCGGACCGGCCCAATAAATGGCGAAAACCTGCG
Source organism: Luminiphilus sp. (assembly GCA_965656065.1). GTDB lineage: Bacteria > Pseudomonadota > Gammaproteobacteria > Pseudomonadales > Halieaceae > Luminiphilus. Next base: position 21,694 of record CBFHIW010000004.1, read on the forward strand.
ACCAGCTGGCCCACGAAAGAAGCCGATGGCGCCGCAGGGGCATCTCGCTCAATCGTCAGTCGCGACAGCCCCCAAAACGACACCATAAACATCAGCATTGCGGTCAACCAGGCGGCGCTGACGTTCACCTGCGCTACCAGCGCCGCCCCCAGAGCGGGACCCACCATGCGCGCAATATTGAAAGACATGGCGGAATACCCCACCGCGCTGGGCAGTGCCTCGCGGGTGACCAGGAGCGGCACGAGGGCAAGGCGCATCGGCGAGTGTAGTGAGGTGGCCACACCGAGGGTCGCCGCGAACACCAGCAGGGCTGGGCGGTCGTACCAACCCAGCCAAGTCGTGAGGGTGCCGGTCAACGTGATGGCGCTGTGAATCACCATCGACAAGCGCAGGCCCTCACGCGGATTCACCCTGTCAGACAGAATCCCGAACCACGGCGACAACAACAGCGCCGGCGCCAGCATCAGGGCGCCGACGATCCCCACCCAGGTCGCCGAGTGAGTCAGGTCCCAGGCGCTCCAGCCCAGCAGGAAACGCAGTAGCCACGCCCCGAGGCTCGAGAACCAGCTCGCGGGGTAGTAGCCCCGAAAGCGCGGGTCTGACAGCGCAGATCGGTGGACCTGTCGCGTTTCACGACAGTCTGAAAAATCCTCACTTGCTTTTTGGGTCATGCTCAAATACTGTCTATTTATACAGTATTTTTACTGTTGTTGCCGTTTCATCAGTACGCCACCTGTCGGCGGGAGTGATTCGGCGCAGCAATATGAAATGGGAGTGCATCATGAATTATCTACTTGAAGATATTTTCCGTCGCGCCGACACCTGGAGAGGTATGGACCAACACGGTATGGATCCGTCTGGTCTCGGTCAACAACAGCGTATTCTGCTCCACCCGGAAAGCACCGCCGCCAATGGCGACGCCCACACCTTTTCCGGTGTCAGAACGGGTTTCGATGTGCTCGATACACAACTGTATAACAGAGGCTGGCCTGTCGGCGGCTGCATCGAGGTCATCAGCGACCAGTGTGGTCTGGATGCCATGGGAGTGTTCATGCCCATGATGAAGCAGCTGTCCGGTCAGGGCCGGTGGCAGGTGTTCATTGATCCGCCCTATACCCCTTACGCCCCACTCCTCGCCGGCGAAGGGATCGATCTTCAGGAAATCATGCTGGTACATCCCAAGAGCCGCGATGAGGTGCTGTGGTCAACCGAGCAGGCCTTGCGAAGCAGCACCTGCAGTGCCGTATTTGTGTGGCTGGGTGCCACGGACTACCGCTATGCGGAGCTGCGCAAAATACAGCTGGCAGCAGCCAGTCACGGCACACCGGCCATTCTCTTTCGCTCTTCTGAAGCACTGGAGCAGGCCTCCCCCGCCAGTCTGAAAATCCATATCGACGGTTACCGGCAAATCAAGATTCTCAAGCAACGGGGTGGGCGTCAGAGCCCGACCATTTCCCTGCCCACAGATGACTCGCTGCTCGATGCGGCACCAGTCTGGACATCGCTGGAATCGGCAGAAACCCTCGGCACATCACCCGGTTTTCGGCCCTCAGCCTGAGCTGGAACGGGCCTCGTGCGGATTCACGCTTCGTTCATTTCGGTATAGCGCCCGGGTGACGGAGCGGCTATCCTTGCGCCCGCTTCTGACCACCCAGAGGCTGTCATGCAGGATTTCCCCCACCACTACCGTTGCATCGCTACCGCCAATGCGGATCAATCCCGGGTGCGCGTTACCAGCCAGGGTCTGGAAGACCTGACCACTGACGTACCTAAAGAGTTCGGCGGCCCCGGTGACCAATGGTCTCCTGAAGCACTCCTCATCGCTGCAGTCGCTGACTGCTTCGTGCTGACATTTCGAGCCATGGCCGGGCCGTCCCAGATTACCTGGCACGCACTCGACTGCGATGCCACAGGCACCCTGGAACGTGTTGATCGATCAACGCAATTCACCCACATCGCGCTGTCAGTGCGCATCAGCGTCCCGGAGGAGTTGGAAGAAGAGAAAGTGCTACGGGTACTGAAAAAAGCCGAGGACACCTGCCTGATTACCAATTCACTCAATGCCACGGTGACACTCAACGTGGATATCACCCGACAATCTCACTGAATCAGTCGCCGTTACACATTCGCAGCCAAAAAAAAGCCCCGCACATGCGGGGCTTTTTTGCTCTGGGAGTGGGCCGTTACTGCGCCACGCTCACCACAACGTTGCCGGAATCTTCGATATCGAAGCGATCCGCGTCCATCACCTTGGTCCAGGCGCTGGCGAAGTCTTTGATAAACCGCTGCCGACTCTCGTCAAACGCGTAAAACTCCACCACTGAACGCAGCTCGGAGTTGGATCCGAACACCAGATCAAACTCTGTCGCGGTCCACTTCAGGTCACCGGTCTGGCGATCACGGCCTTCGAACACATAGGCCTCTGAGGAAGGTCCCCAAGCCGTATTCATATCGAGCAGATTCACGAAGAAGTCATTACTCAATACCCCGGGACGATCCGTCAGGACACCGCGATCACTGCCGTCGGCGTTGGCGTTCATCGCCCGCATGCCACCCAACAGAACCGTCATCTCGGACACCGTCAGATTAAGCATGTCTGCCTTATCGATCAGTGCCTGCGAGGGCGTCATGAACCCCAGGTCAGCCATGTAGTTACGGAAACCGTCGTGACGCGGCTCCATGACCGACCAGGAGGCGTCGTTCAAAGACCCTTCGACCGCGTCGACACGACCCGGCGTAAACGGAATCGATACCTCGACCCCGAACTCCTCGGCCGCCTGCTCAACCCCGACGTTACCCGCGAGCACGATGACATCAGCCAGTGACACCTGCTTGCCGAAGGACAAGCCGCTGTTGAAGTCGTCCTGCACTTCCTCCAGCACGGCGATCACTTCAGCCAGCGCATCCGGATTGTTAATCGCCCACTGGTTCTGGGGCGCCAGACGAATACGCGCGCCGTTGGCACCACCACGCATATCGGTGCCACGATAGGTCGAGGCCGAAGCCCAAGCAGTACTGACCAGCTGGGTATTCGTCAGCCCACTATTCTCAATCGCCGCCTCCAGCTTGCGGATATCCCGATCGCTGATCAACTTGTAGTCGCGCTCGGGGAGCGGGTCCTGCCAAGCCAGCGTCTCTGCCGGCACATCGTCACCGAGGTAACGAATCTTCGGGCCCATGTCGCGGTGAGTCAGCTTGAACCACGCCTTGGCGAAGGCCAGCTCGAACTCCTCGGGGTTCTGAAGGAACCGCTCAGAGATCTCGCGGTAGCTGGGATCAAACTTGAGCGACAAATCGGTGGTAAACATCACCGGTGCATGGCTCACGCCCTCGAGGTGGGCATCGGGCACTGTGCCCGCCGCCGCGCCGTCCTTGGGCTGCCACTGCAGCGCGCCCGCCGGACTGCGCGTTTGCTCCCACTCATAGGCGAACAGGTTGGCCAGATACATCATCGACCACTGGGTCGGTGTCGCAGTCCACGCACCCTCAAGGCCGGAGGTCACAGTGTCTTCGGCGTTACCTTTACCGCAGGTGTTCTTCCAGCCAAAGCCCTGCTCGACGATCGCCTCACCGGTCGGCTCGGGACCGACACAATCGCTGGGCTTGTGCGCACCGTGGGCCTTACCAAACGAGTGACCGCCCGCAATCAGCGCGACTGTCTCTTCGTCATTCATGGCCATGCGACCAAAGGTCTCGCGGATATCATGTGCGGCGAGCACCGGGTCGGGATTGCCGTTGGGGCCTTCAGGGTTCACATAAATCAAACCCATCTGTACCGCGGCGAGACCGTTGCGAAGCTGACGGCCCTCGGCATAGCGCTCATCGGCCAGCATCTTTGCCTCGGGACCCCAGTAGACCCACTCGGGCTCCCAATCGTCCGTGCGGCCACCCGCAAAACCAAAGGTTTTAAAGCCCATGTTTTCCATGGCCACATTACCGGCGAGAACCATCAGGTCTGCCCAGGAGATCTGGTTGCCATACTGCTGCTTGATCGGCCACAGCAAACGGCGGGCCTTGTCGAGGTTGCCGTTGTCAGGCCAGCTGTTCAGTGGCTCGAACCGCTGCTGACCGCCATCGGCGCCACCACGACCATCCGAGGTGCGGTAGGTGCCGGCGCTGTGCCAAGCCATACGGACAAAGAACGGACCATAGTTCCCGTAATCAGCAGGCCACCAAGGCTGCGAGGTGGTCAGCGTCTCGTTGATATCCGCCTTGAGTGCCTCAAGATCCAACCGCGCGAACTCTGCCGCGTAGTCAAAATCGGCTCCCAGTGGGTTAGTGCTGCGTTCGTTCTGACGCAGAGGCGTCAGATCCAGGCTGGCAGGCCACCAGGCCTGAGTGCTTTTGGGCGTACTGCGGGCCACCGATTCAATCACGGGCAGGGCCACCAGGGCCGCCGCCAGTGCGGTGTGCGCAACCGCCGTTTTCAATAGTGTTACTTTCATTGAGCTGTCCTCGTTAAAAACAGTTACCCCAACCCGCATTTACTCACCAACACTGTAAATTGAAAAGCTGATTGTTTAGATAAGTTCGATCGCTTTTTTCGATTATGATTTTCGCGATGAATCTTTTCGCGATGAACCAAGGCACCGCCCGCGGAGGAACAGCGCTCCCACGGTGGAAATAACGCGTTACGGGTTGGAGCCGGCGGGCAGTCAGCCCCGCCGGCGTTAGAAGAGACTCAGCGACTCGCGAGGGTTCGCTGAATCAAGCCCTGTATATTGGCCTCGAGCTGATCCAGCGGCACCGCGCCGGAGCCCAGTACCGTGTCGTGGAAGGCGCGGATATCAAACTGCTCTCCGAGGGCCTCCTCCGCCATCTCGCGCAACTCGACGATCCGCAATTTGCCGATCATATAGGCCGTCGCCTGCCCGGGCATGGCAATGTAGCGTTCGATCGCTCTCTGACAGTCATACTCGGCATTGGGTGTGTTGGCCACGAGGTAGGCCACTGCCTCCTCCCGGGTCCACTGTTTATGATGTAGCCCGGTATCGACCACCAGACGGGCGGCCCGCCATAACTCCATCGCGAGTCGGCCAAAGTTGGAGTAAGGCTCCTGATAAAAGCCCATTTCCTTGGCCAGATACTCGGAGTACAGGCCCCATCCCTCGCTGAAGGCGGTAAAACGGGCGTGACGCTGGAAATCCGGCACATCGCCCAGCTCTGCTGCGATCGACAGCTGCAGATGGTGCCCTGGCAGACCCTCGTGAAACGCCAATGCTTCGAGATCGGTGGTCGGCATGGAGTTCATGTCGTAGAGGTTGGCGTAGTAAATGCCTGGGCGGGAACCATCGGGCGGGGGGCTCTGGTAAAACGCTTTACCCGCAGACTGCTCGCGGTAGGCTTCAACGCGCTTCACGATCAAATCTGACTGCGGCAGCAAACCAAAATAGTCGGGCAGCCGCTCTGCCATCTTATCGATCGCGGTACGTGCCGCGTCGAGATACGCCGATCGCCCCGCCTCGGTGTTGTCGTAACGGAGAGATTCATCATTGCGCACCTGATCGAGAAATGCGGACAGCTCACCCTCTTCACCCAGCTCGGTCATCACAGCACGCATCTCCTCGTGTAAACGCGCTACGTTGGCGAGCCCCGCTTGATGAATCGCCTCGGGGGTCAGGTTGGTAGTGGTGAAGTCTCGCAACCGGCTGGCGTAAAAAGCATCGCCGTCGGGGAATCGCCATACGCCATCCTCTTTGGGCGCCACGGCCTGCTGGGATTGAACCGCCGCAATCAGACGCTCGTAGGCAGGCTTCACCGCCGTCAACATGGCTTGCCGCGCAGCCTCTCGCAGTTGCTCAGCGGTGGCGGGCTCCACCTCAAGGGTGGCGAGCTTGTCGTTAAAGTCGGCCCAGATCACCGAGGGAGAACCCGATTGATCAAAGGGCGCACCCACCAGCACATTGCCGGCGGACTCGACAATTTGCGGGATCATCCAGTCGACCAGATACAGACCTTTATCCATGCGGATCTGGATCTGCTCGATCACGCCATCAAAGTAGTCCGGCAGGTTGTTCAGCCTGGCGATGTAGTCCTCGGCATCCTGCTCTGAATCAATCGTGTGCACATTGACCAGCAGGCTGATCGGGCTGGTATGAGGGCCCCGGAACTGATGGATCACGTAACGATGGTGCCGGAATGCGGCGCCAGCCAGCGTGCGCTCCAGGTCGAGGCGATAGAGTCGGTAGGAAAGCTGTCGCGCGGGTGACAGTTGACTGGTATCGATACCCTCGAGAAACGCCAGACGTTCCCGGGTCAACTCGAGTGACTCGAGCTGGAAAGATTCGGACACATCGTTCCACTGGTCCTGTTGATCTTTGATACCAAGATAACTGGCGCTGGCCGGGTAGCGGGCCAGATCAGCTTCCCAGGTCGCCGCAAAAAAGTCCTCCAGTCGCTGCTGCTCGGCGGATATCGGTGGCGCAACAACCGGCGACGCGGGTTCGTCTGCGGTCTTGCCGCAGGATGCCAGCAGTACCGCCACAACTAGCCACAGTGCGCGATAGCTGGAGCCAGTTCTCATTACAAACGATTGCAATCGTCCTTGATACACACGAAACATGGGGACTTTCCTCACAAAGCGAGTATGAGCCTCACAAACCGAGGCCGATAAAATGACGAGCTTTGAGGGCCGTCAGGGCGACGTATTGTCACAGAATTCATCCGCCTCGGGGATACTCCCAAACAGGGGGTGCATGGAAGCCATAATACTGTATAAAAATACAGTATTATGGCTTGATGTCGCTCTGGCTCTGTCTTCGTTTTGATTTATTGCCGCTGGAAGCCCTGCTGAAACAGCATGGCTATGCGAGTGATACAGCAACGATTGTTGTCGCCCAACGACGCGTACTGATCTGCGACGAATCGGCCAGCCTCGCCGGCGTGATGCCGGCACACACAGTCAGTACGGCACAGGCGCTACTTGCTCACACCAAGCACCGCTTACTGGAGCGTGACCCGGAATCAGAAGATAGCCTGCTCGAGCAACTCACGACCTGGGCCTATGGCTTGTCACCGCATCTGGAGCGCTGGCGAGATAATGCCCTGACAATCGAAATCGGTAGCTGTCTGCGCCTACATCGGGGACTTGGGCCGCTGCTGGAGCGGGTCGATACGGAAATGAGCCTGCGTGGGCTGACTGTGAGCGTAGGTATTGCCGAAACCCGTGACGCCGCCTGGCTACTGAGCCATGTTGAGGGCGATAGCGCCCGTCATCCCGAACGACCCCTCACAGAACGCTTGGCACCCCTACCGTTACAGCTGATTCAGGCCGACTTCGCCAACGTCATCAAACGGCTTGAGCGCTCCGGCATACAGCGATTCGGGCAGTTACTCGATATCCCGCTCCCCGCGCTCGGCAAACGGTGCGGTGAACCCTTTGTGAACTGGCTGAATCAGGTGCAAGGTCGGCAACAGGAACCGGCTGTGACTTATCAGCCACCCGAGCGTTTTGAGGACACGCTGTGGTTCGGCTTTGACATCCAGAACCGACAGGAACTACACCCCGCCATGGAGCGCTTGCTGGCGCACTTCTGTCAATTTTTGCTGAACACGCAACTCGGCACTGTCGCCATTGAGTGGCGTTATTTACGACCACAACATTTAATACAGACACCGCCTCCAGCACGCCAACCGCAAGCAGGCCGGTCCGCACCACTGGGAGATCCGCGACCAGAGGCGACTGCGTTCAAAGTGTTTTCCGACGTCGCACAACACAATGCCAAGCTCTGGTTCGAACTGTCTTGTTTGCAACTGGACACGTGGTCACTGCCTGAAAATATCGAAGGGATCTCGCTGGTCGTCGATCAACTTCAGGAGGCGGCTGTCGCGCCGCAGGATCTATTTCATACCGGGGTCACGGCCGCATCGCGACATGAACTGGTGGACCGCCTGCGCAGCAGACTGGGATTACAGGCTGTCGGCTACCTCGATTGCCGATATGAGCACCTCCCGGAAAATGCCGTCTTCGAGACGCATACGTTGAGCACACGGGAAGACCGCGACAGCAACGCTTTGGGGCAGCGCCCATTCTGGTTGTTACCGACGCCACAGCCAATTCACCAGGATACCGAGCGGCTGTACTGGAATGGGCCGCTCGATGTCCTCCATGGCCCGGAGCGGATTGAGGATCAGTGGTGGACCACCCCCGTCAGCCGGGATTACTACATCGCCCAGACACCCCAGAAACAACCCGTCTGGATCTATCAGGACCGGCACAATCGCCGCTGGTATCTACATGGACTTTTTGCCTGACACCGGCGCACTTTCCTGACGCCGGCGGGCTTTACTGTCGCAGACACACGACAGCGCTAATCTTCAGCAGCCCCTCATCACCACTTTTTATTACCGGCTGGCGCAGCCCATTATCGGTTTGCGACCGCCTCGGAGGCCTTATCCAGCCAGATGAGTTCAGCCGGGTCGAACCCCAGCTCGGTGATGCGCTGTAAAAATTGCGCCCGCAACGCTTCGCTGACCTGGGGCGTTCGCGCGAGAAACCATAAATAACTGCGGCTGAAACCGGAGACGAAGGCATAGTCGTAATCTTCCCCAAGCTCAAAGACCACGTAGCTGCCATAGAAGGGGCCAAAGAACGACACTTTCAGGTGCGCGATGTCGGGAGATTGCACAAAGCGCGCAACACCTTCCGCCTCGCGCCACTCGCCCTCCTCCTGATCAAATCCGCGATTCAGGACCGAAATGCTGCCGTCGGGGTTCACGTCATAGGTTGCGCTGACTTCGCTCAGACCATGCTCAAAACTGTGGTCCAGCCGGGCAATTTCATACCAGGTACCGAGATAGCGGTTTTGATCAAAGCCGGTCACAGGATCAACCCCTTCGGGCACCCCGGTACACGCCAACAGCCATAAAGAGAGCACGCCGATCACGGCATATTGGCCACGGCGTCGATCGATCATTCTCATGCTGCACTCCTGTGTCTGCTCGCCTTGCTAGCTACTCTGGGGCTGGTGACCGTCAAAATAAACAGCCTTTGCCCCGCCAGCCGCTACCGTGAAAAACAGTCTACGCTATTTCACCGCGACGCTTTTCAGGGCAGCCCACACCCCGCTAGAATACTGTTTATTTATACAGTATTTATTGTGTACGCCGAACTTCACTGCCTGACCCACTACAGCTTTTTGCGCGGCGCCTCGGCACCTGAGGAACTCGTCGACCGCGCAGCCAACGCTGGCTATCACGCTCTGGCCATTACCGATGAATGCTCGCTGGCAGGGGTTGTTAAAGCACACGTCGCCGCCAAAGAGCGGGGGCTTAAGCTGATTGTGGGCAGCGAATTCACCCTGACCGAAGGTATTCGTCTGGTCGCACTGGTCCCCAGCCGGGAGGCGTACGGGGAGCTCTCAGGGCTCATCAGTCGCGCGCGCCGCCGCAGCGGCAAAGGGGAATACCGTGTGCATCTGCGCGACGTGATCTTTCACCTCAAACGCTGCCTGCTCATTCTGTTGCCGGATGACACCGACAACCAGACCGTTCATCTCCAGCAACTGGCAAGGCGGTGCAAAGGGCGGGTCTGGATCGGCATCAGCAGGCTGCTGGGGAACGACGAGTGGCGCCGCTTCAAACACCGCTATCACATGGCACAAAACCTTCAGGTGCCGATGGTCGCCTGTGGCGAGGTGCAAATGCACAGCGCCAAACGCAAGGCGCTACATGATGTGCTGACGGCGATCAGACTACAGACCCCGGTACAGCAACTGGGGCACCGCCGGCTGATCAATAGCCAGCAGCATCTGCGCACACTGGATACCTTGCACTCGCTCTACCCCGAAACCCTCATCGGCGAGACGCGTCATATCGCTGACCGCTGCCAGTTCAGCCTTGATGAGCTGCGCTATGAGTATCCGGAAGAGGTCGTGCCGTCACATCACACTGCCAACAGTTATCTGCGACAGGAAGTCGCGGCCGGGGCCAGATTGCGCTGGCCAGATGGCGTGCCGGAGGCCATCCAGACGCGCATCCATCAGGAGCTCGATCTGATTACCGAGCTGTCGTACGAGTACTACTTTTTGACCGTCTACGACATTGTCCAGTTTGCCAAGTCACGCCATATCCTCTGTCAGGGCAGAGGCTCTGCTGCCAACTCCGTCGTGTGCTACTGCCTGCACATCACCGAGGTCTCCCCGGAGCAGGTGTCGCTGCTGTTCGAGCGATTCATCTCGCGGGAGCGGGATGAGCCACCTGATATTGATGTGGACTTCGAGCATGAGCGGCGCGAGGAAGTGATTCAGTACATCTATGAAAAGTACAGCCGCCGCCGCGCGGCGCTGGCCGCAACAGTCATCACCTACCGGTCGCGCAGTGCGGTGCGCGATGTCGGCAAAGCCATGGGGTTTGATGCCAGCTTTATCGATGAGCTGGCGAGCTCTCTGGCCTGGTGGAATCGGGAGCGAGAACTGACCAACCGTTTTCAGCAACAGGGCTTAGCGCGCTCCGGGCAACTGGCAGAACACTTTATGGCGAGGGTTCAGGAAATTCTGGGCTTCCCGCGTCATCTCTCCCAGCATGTGGGGGGATTTGTCATCAGCCGTGGGCCGATTTCGAATCTGGTACCCGTCGAAAATGCCAGCATGCCCGACCGCACGGTTATCCAATGGGACAAGGAAGATATCGAGGCGTTGGGGCTACTGAAGGTCGATATTCTCGCCCTCGGGATGCTGTCAGCCATCCGCAAAAGCCTCGACATGATCAGCCGGGAACGCCCTGATATCCGCCGCATACAGGATATCCCCAAAGAAGATGCCGCCACCTACAGAATGTTGCAAAAGGCCGACTCGCTGGGTGTCTTTCAGATCGAGTCGCGCGCGCAAATGTCGATGCTGCCGCGACTGAAGCCCGCCTGTTTTTACGACCTGGTGATCGAAATCGCCATCGTTCGACCCGGCCCGATTCAGGGCGATATGGTGCACCCTTACCTGCGCCGCAAAGCCGGTCTGGAGGCCATCAGCTACCCCAACAAGGACATTGAGTCGGTCCTGTCGCGCACACTGGGTGTGCCGATATTCCAGGAACAGGTGATTCGCTTGGCCATGGTGGCTGCTGGGTTCACGGGAGGAGAAGCCGACGCCCTGCGGCGCGCGATCAGCAACTGGGGCAAGAACAGCAAGCTCCTCACTTTCGAGCACAAGCTCAAGCAAGGCATGCTCAATAAAGGCTACACCGCGGACTTTGCAGACCGGTTGTTCAATCAGATCAAAGGATTTGGCGGTTATGGCTTTCCAGAGTCACACTCGGCGAGCTTTGCCCTGCTCGCCTATGTCTCTGCCTGGCTCAAGTGCCACCACCCTGCGGCGTTCTATGTCGGGCTACTCAACAGTCAGCCCATGGGCTTTTATTCGCCATCACAACTGATACTGGACGCGCGGCGGCATCACATCATGGTCTTGCCCGTCGATGTGAATCACAGCAGCTGGGACCACCAGATCCTGTCCTCAGCGGACCAGCAGCAACCACCCATCAGGCTGGGATTGAGGCTAATCAAAGGACTCAGCGAGGCGGCCGGCCAACGCATTCACACCGCACAGCGTCAACGCGCTTTTGCCAACGTTGCTGACCTGCGCCAACGCGCCTGCCTCGATCGCGGCGACATGGAAGCGCTCGCCGCCGCCGATGCTCTCTCAGGTATCAGCGGCAATCGCTATCAGTCCCATTGGCAAACCATGGCGCTGGAAGCGCACCGCCCGCTACTGCCGCATGACAGTGCAGCACAGCGCTCCCAGGACGATGCGGCCGTCACGGCAGCACCTTCGCTTCCCGAGGACGTCGTCGCCGACTATCAAAGTACCGGACTGACTCTCAGGTCACATCCCCTGTCCTTGCTGCGCCACCAACCTCCCTTTGACCGCTGTCGGCGACAAACGGAGCTTGAGACGCTGGGTAATCACCGCTTTGTGCGGGTAGCCGGGCTGGTCACCTGCCGGCAACGCCCGGGCACCGCTTCGGGCGTGGTGTTTCTGACCCTGGAGGACGAGACAGGCAATATCAACGTGATCGTCTGGCCTGCGATTCAGGAGCGCTACCGACAAAGCCTGATGACCGCGCAGTTACTGTTAGTCAAAGGAACGGTGGAATCTCGCGACGGCGTGACGCATGTGATTGCCGGTACGCTGGAGGACTGCAGCGATCGCCTGAGCGCCCTGGCGGTGCAATCCCGGGACTTCCACTGACAGCGCGGCTTCAGTGCTTGCGCACCGAGCGCGGCACCGACACATCACAGAAAACTTTTAAAACGTTGCAGGGCGCGCAAAACCTTTGCGGGACGCACTATTCGACGTCGGATCGGACCTCGGCTTCCAGCCATCCCCCCGCATCCTCACGCAGCAAAAACTCAATCGGCCGGCAGCACACCTGACAGTCCTCGATGTACTCCGCACCCACATCTTCAGGGTTCAACAGTACCTCTATCGACTCGCCGCAGTAGGGACAGTAAATGCTGCTCTCCTGCAGCCCGGGCGCAGTCATGGAGGGCTAGCTGGCCTCCTGAAGCACTGTGGCCTCGGCCACCACACCAGCACGTTCCAGCACCAGCTCATCATCCTGAAGCGGGTCATCGCGGAACATTTTGCGGTCTTTGCGGTAGTTCTGCGGGTTCATCCAGGGCATCTGATCGCCCTGTTTAGGGAAGCGGTGCATCACCCGCTGCATGTACCCGGCGGAAAAGTCATCAATCCAGAAGCGTTGGCTCATGGAGTCGGCCAGCTCATCTGCAATCCGCGGCGTTGCCGTGGTCATACCTGACGTGCGCATATGATTCAGCAAACGACAGACCCAGGTCGCAATCAAATCCGCGCGCAGCGTCCAGGACGCGTTGATATAACCAAAGGTATGCACCATGTTGGGAATGTTGGAACACATCATGCCCTTGTAGGTCCACTCGTTCGCAAAGTCGACCGCCTCGCCATCGAGGGTAAATTCAGCGCCGCCGAGCAAGACCAGTTCCAGGCCCGTGGCACAAACAATGATGTCGGCGTCGAGATGCGCACCGGATACCAGCTGCACGCCATTTTCGGTGATCTTCTCAATGTGATCGGTGACCACCGAGGCCTTTCCTGACTGAATCGCCCGGAACAGATCATCATCCGGCACCAGACACAGGCGCTGATCCCAGGGGTTGTAGCGCGGGGTGAAGTGCTTCTCCACATCAACCAATTCACCGATTTCTGCCCGCACTTTCTTCAGCAACGAGCGCCTGAGCACCCCTGGGGCGATACGCGACAGACTGTACATCCACTGCTGCCAGACCGTATTGCGCCATCGGACGAGGTCATAGGCCAGATTCGGTGGTAAAACGCGACGCAACCAATTGGCAAGACCATCGATAGAAGGCCTCGAGACCACATACGTCGGAGAGCGCTGCAACATCGTGACGTGCGTGGCGTGCCGCGACATATTGGGTACCAAGGTCATTGCCGTCGCGCCGGAACCGATCACTACGACTTTCTTGTCCGCGTGATCGAGGCTGTCTGGCCAAAACTGGGGATGGACCCACTCTCCCTTGAAGGCCGCCTTGCCCTCAAACGCGGGCTCATAGCCCTGGTCATAGCTGTAGTAGCCCGCACACATCAGCAGGAAGTTGCAGCGGTAGCGCCGGACGCCTTCGGGCGTGTCGACCGTGAGTTGCCACTGGCCTCGCTGGCTGCACCAGTCAGCGGCAACGAGCTTCTGACCAAAACGGATTCGGTCGCGGATGCGGTGCTCATCTGCGGTCTCGTTCACGTAGCTCAGAATCGATGGGCCGTCGGCGATGGTCTTTTCCGCTTCCCAGGGTTTGAAATCGTACCCCAGCGTATGCATATCGCTGTCAGAGCGAATACCGGGATACCGAAACAGGTCCCAGGTGCCACCGATCGCATCGCGTCGCTCTAACAGGATAAAGTCGCGATCCGGGCAATCGCGCTGGAGCCGCACCGCGGTGCCAATACCGGAGAGGCCCGCGCCAATAATGATGACGTCGAACGCCTCTGCGTCCATCTCTTGCACTGGGGGGATATCAACGGTCGAATTCATACTCTTTTCCTTGCCCGTCCCTGCCGGCAGCTGTGCAGCAAGAGCTCATAACCACACTTTGCTCACCCAACATCTTCACAAAGGCATGTGGCCCTGCGGTACCGCGCCACTTTACACCTTTTCCCTACACCCTCTTCTTGCACCCTTTTCAGAGAACCATCGTCTGGTGCATGCAGGTTTGGCAGCGTCCGCAAAGAATCAGTCGTCTACCGCGCCTTAGCTACTGATTCTGGCGGCCTTTGGTAGCGGCAATGCGCAAACGTAACGCATTGAGTTTAATGAAACCCTCGGCATCGGCCTGGTCATAGGCGCCGCCATCTTCTTCAAAGGTGGCAATACTCTCGTCAAACAGCGAATCATTGGATCGCCGACCGGTGACAGTAATGTTGCCCTTGTAGAGCGACACCCGCACCTCACCGTTCACCACGGTCTGTGTCTGGTCGATGGCGGCCTGCAGTGCGTGGCGCTCGGGAGACCACCAGTAGCCGTTGTAAATCAGCTTGGCGTAGCGCGGCATGAGCTCGTCTTTCAGGTGCGCCACTTCTCTATCCAGCGTGATGGATTCGATCGCGCGATGCGCCCGCAGCAGAATGCTGCCTCCGGGCGTCTCGTAGCAGCCGCGAGATTTCATCCCCACGTAGCGGTTCTCGACAATATCGGCACGACCAATGCCGTTAGCCCCGCCCCGCTCATTGAGCCTCGCCAGTATCTGCGCAGCAGTCAGCACCTCACCGTCGATCGCCACCACGTCGCCGTGCTCAAAGGTCAGGATCAATTCCTCCGCCTGATCGGGCGCGGCTTCAGGGCTCACCGTCCAGCGCCACATATCCTCCTCGGGCGGGATCCAGGGATCTTCAAGCACATCGCCCTCGTAGGAGATGTGCAGCAAGTTGGCGTCCATGGAGTAAGGGGATTTCTTTTGTGCCTTGGCAAAATCCACCGGAATATCGTGCTGCTCACAATAGGCCATGAGCGCCTCACGAGAGTTCAAGTCCCACTCTCGCCATGGCGCAATCACTTGAATACCGGGTTTCAGGGCATAAGCGCCCAGTTCAAAGCGCACCTGATCGTTCCCTTTGCCGGTTGCTCCGTGGGCGATGGCGTCGGCACCGGTCTCGTTGGCTATCTCGACCAGTCGCTGGGCGATTAACGGCCGGGCGATGGAGGTGCCCAGCAGGTACTCACCTTCATACACAGTGTTGGCGCGAAACATGGGAAACACAAAGTCCCGCACAAAGGTCTCCCGGAGATCTTCAATGTAAATCTCCTCTACACCCAGTGCCTGAGCCTTGGCGCGGGCGGGCTCAACTTCCTCGCCTTGCCCGATGTCCGCGGTGAACGTCACCACTTCGCACTGATAGGTGTCCTGCAACCAGCGCACGATCACGGAGGTGTCGAGACCCCCGGAGTACGCCAACACAACCTTTTTCGCCGTTGCCATAACCATGCCTAGAAAAAACGGGAGCGTAGTGTACGTCCGCGACTGGCTGCGCGCCACACAAGCCACAGCGAGGGCTGAGGGCGGGCGACCTCTGCTACACTGTTCGCCCCGAGCGGGTACCTTTGACCATGACCTCGTTAGCGCTGACATTACCGGATGACTGGCACATCCACCTGCGGGACGGAGCAGCCCTCGCCACGACAGTGCCTGATGTGGCCCGGTGGGCGGGCCGCGCCATCGTGATGCCCAACCTCACGCCGCCTGTTTTGAGCGTCTCCGATGCACTGAGTTACCGGGAGCGTATTTTGGCGCATGTGCCCGAGGGTGGGGACTTCGACCCGTTAATGGTCCTGTATCTCACCGACGCCACGTCCCCCGAGATGGTGGCAGAGGCGGCCGAGTCGCCGCATGTGCAGGGCATCAAGCTGTATCCCGCGGGCGCGACCACCAACTCGGACGCCGGCGTCACGGGCATCGAGGCCCTGTATCCCGTGTTCGAGGCGATGGAGCGGCATGATTTGCCGCTGCTGATACACGGTGAAGTCACCGATCATCATGTGGATATATTTGATCGCGAGAAAGCGTTCATCGACTCGGCGCTCATCCCTATCGTCAGTGCGTTTCCCGCGCTACGGATTGTGTTCGAGCACATCACCACCGCCGACGCTGTGCAGTTCGTTGAGGCATCCGGGGACTGCGTCGCCGCGACGGTGACTGCGCATCACTTGCTTTATAACCGCAATGACATGCTCGTTGGTGGAATTCGGCCTCACCTGTTCTGCTTACCGGTACTGAAGCGCGACCAGCACCAATTGGCGCTGCGCCGAGCGGTAACGTCGGGCCACCCTCGCTTCTTCCTTGGCACGGACTCGGCGCCCCATGCCCGCGGCGATAAGGAGTCGAGCTGCGGCTGCGCCGGCTGCTATACCGCCCACGCGGCGCTCGAGTTGTATGCGGAAGTCTTTGACGAAGAGAAGGCGCTGGATCGCCTCGAGGCGTTCGCAAGTTTTAGCGGGCCAGACTTTTACCGCCTACCGCGCAACAGCAGCTCGATCACGCTCACCAAAGGCACCCAATCCATACCCGAGGCGTTCCAGCTCGGTGACAGCGAAGTCATACCCATACGCGCTGGCGACAGCGTGGGCTGGACTGTGACCCGCTAACGGCGATGACCGATTCGACGCACCCAGCGGCTACCGATGAAAGCGAAATCGTGATGACCGCTACCGGTCCGACCATGCGAGACCGGTTCCGCGGGTTCCTGCCGGTTGTCGTGGACATTGAAACGGGTGGATTCAATTGTCAGACCGACGCCATTTTAGAAATTGCCATGACGTTGCTTACCATGGATGATGATGGTCGATTAGCTATTGCCGAGACACACAGCCGCAATGTGGAACCGTTTGAGGGGGCAAACCTTGACCCCTCGGCGCTAGAGTTCACCGGTATTGACCCAGAGAGTCCACTGCGCGGCGCGGTGCCTGAAGATATTGCGTTGGGAGAACTGTTCGGCGTGGTGCGGCAGGCAGTGAAGGCGAACAACTGCAACCGGGCCATTCTGGTGGGCCATAACGCCCACTTTGATGCGGGATTTTTAAATGCCGCTACCGAGCGGCTCGGGCTCAAGCGCAACCCGTTTCACCCCTTCTCTCACTTCGACACAGCGACCCTCGCCGGTCTGGCGGTGGGCCACACGGTGCTGGCCCGGGCGTGCGCGCTGGCGGATATCCCGTTTGATAACAATGAGGCGCACTCGGCCGAGTACGATGCCACCAAAACCGCTGAGCTATTTTGCCTTATCGTGAATCGCTGGCAGTCGCTGGGGGGTTGGACGACGCCGGCTCCGGCTGAGGTCCCCGAATAACGCGCCCCGGGTACTCACCCGTCGCGACGCCGCCTCGGAAGGTCACCCGCCCCGACTTGATCGTGCAGTCATAACCCGACGCCGTCTGCAGCAGACGCCGCCCGCCCGCGGGCAGATCGAAAGCCACCGTCGGTAAATTCAGCTGCAATGACTCGAGATCAATCACGTTGAGATCAGCGAGCAGTCCCGGCGCCAGCACGCCGCGATCCTCAAAGCCGTAAAGTCGGGCGGTATCATGGCACTGGCGCTTAATGGCGCGCTCAAGCGGCATACGGTGTCCTTCCCGGTCGCGCACCCAGTGCTGCAACATAAAGGTGGTGGCCGCGGCATCGCAGATGGTGCCGCAGTGGGCACCGCCGTCAGAGAGCGAATTCACACAATCATCCGAGTTCAGCGCCTCTTCGAGAAAGTCCAGATTGCCGTTGGTGTAGTTGAGCAACGGGAAGTAGATCATGCCTGCGCCCTCGTCGCGCATCATGAAATCGTAGGCATACTCCGCAGCCGTCACACTCGTCGCCAGGGCCCGCTGCTCGATGGATTGCTCCGCGGTGGGCTCGTAATTGAACCCGGGTAGCATTTCGTACTGCATCGAGAACGCGGTCTCCATCAAATCAGCAATCAACTGCAAATCCGATCCGATCGGTTCGCCCTGCTCAGAGAGCAGCCGACTGCGGAAAGTCGGATCCTGAAGGTGCTGCCACTGCTCAGACCAGGACTTGTCTGCGATCGCCTTCCAGCTCGGTCTTTGCGAAAACGGATGGAAGGTGGCGCGCCAACCCAGAATCAAGCCGGTCCCCCGCATGGAGATCTGGGCCACGATATGGCCGCCTCGCGCGTTCTGATCTCGCATCGACTGCAACTGTCCCGCAAAAGGAAGCTGCTTGATAGGAGAGTCAAGCGCGGTAAACGTGACGGGGGCACCGGTCTCCCGGCTGAGGTCACCCATCCACTCGAACTCGTTCCACTCGGGCAGCAGATCGCTCGCCATCTCAAAAACACCGTGACCTGCTCGCTTCAGCGCACGGCCAATGCCCAGCAGCTCTTCTTTTGTTGCCGTGGTCCCGGGGACCAACTCTCCGTCAATGGATTTATGCAGAATGGTCCGCGAGGTAGAGAAGCCGACGGCACCCGCACGAAGCCCCTCCTCCACGATGGCCGACATCCGCGCAATCTCGGTCTCCGTCGGCTCCTCATTGGCCGCACCACGATCACCCATCACGTAGGCACGCACCGCACCGTGGGGCACCTGCGCGGCGACATCGACGGTGCGATCCAGCCCCTCTAAGGCATCAAGGTATTCGGGGAACGACTCCCAGTTCCAGGTCATCCCCTCTGTAAGCGCACTGCCGGGAATATCTTCCACCCCCTCCATCAAGCCCACCAGCCACTCCTGTCGATCCGGTGCCGCAGGCGCAAAGCCGACACCGCAGTTACCCATGACCACGGTGGTCACGCCATGCCATGAGGAAGGCGCCATTTCCTGATCCCAGGTGGCTTGGCCGTCATAATGCGTGTGGATATCGACAAACCCGGGCGCAACCACGCGTCCGGTGGCGTCGATCTCTTTTGCGCCACCCTCTGTCAGATCACCCATCGCAACGATACGCTCCCCGACAATGCCGATGTCCATCACCTTCCCTGGGGTGCCAGTGCCATCCACCACTAAGCCGCCGGTAATCTTGAGATCAAACATTCACTTTTTCTCCTGCGTTGGGGGGCCTATCTTGCTGCCCGCTGTTGCTTCAGCGACCGGTCTGGTACGACTCCCCGCTGAGCTCCACCAAAATGTTATCCATTTCCTCCAGTAACTGCTCCACTGAAGTCAGCCCCTGAAGCTGATATTTAAGCCCTTCATCAATGGGCAACAATTGTGCCAGCTGAGCGCCAACGCGCCAGCCATCTGTGAGGTCACTGTCCAGCTGCAGCTGCTGGATCTGGGGGTGCCGCAGCAACCCTTCAAGCACCTCCGCTAGGCTCGCGTGATGATCGGGCAGCTGCATGGTTTCTGGTAGGTCGCGCCATACCACCTCGGCCTTCACCAGACCGCTGGGCTCACGCCATACCGATTGCACATCGAAGGGCTCGTGACCTTCAATGATGATGCCGAGCAAACCATTAGGAAGCTGGTCCCAGTCGACGATCCGGGCATAGGTGCCATACTCACCGACATTAGGGGTATCGAGCGATCCGCCCGATACTTCCGACCCCTGCTGCAACCACACAACGCCGAACCCTTCGCCCTCTCGCATGCAGTGCGCCACTAGGTCGATGTAGCGTTGCTCAAAGATTTGTAACGACATGCGGCCTGATGGCAACAACACCGACGACAGGGGGAATAAAGCAATCTCAGACATCGGCTAGACCGCCGTCTCTTGCTCTAGGGCACTCAACAGCGCCAGCGCTTCAGACCGACTGTCACCACAGACAGCGGGCTCGGGTTTGAACTGGTCGCAGACTGCGGGGCGCCGGGGGTCGCCATACAAGTCGCACTGCGCGTTATCCAATAAATGCAAACAGGCCACCCCGGCTGGCTTGCCATCGGGCATGCCCCAGAAGGGTTGCCGAATGGCCGGCGCGATGCAGCAGGCGCCGCACTGTGGTCTGCAATCCATCAGCCGCGATCCGGGCCGAAGGGCCTGAAGATCATGATGAGTTGCGGCAGTAACAGCAGTGCACCCGCCACAGCGGCAATCATCGCGACCACCGTCAACACGCCGAAGTAGAGACTCGGCGTGAAGTTGGACAGAGTGAGCATGGCAAACCCCACCACCACCGTCAGCGTGGTGTAGTACATCGCCCGCCCGATACTACTGTGACTGCGCAACATCGCGGCGCGGTAATCCTGATCTACGGCAATTTCATCCCGAAAACGATGGAGATAGTGGATACAGTCGTCGACCCCGATCCCGACCACAATCGCCGCAATCGTAATCGTCATAATGTCGAGCGGAATGCCGGCCAGCCCCATGAGCCCCAATACCAGTGCCGCTGCAAGAATATTGGGCGCCAGTGCTAACAACGCCAGCGACAGCGAGCGGAACAATATCCAGAACATGAGCCCGATGGCGATAAAGACAGCGCCGAGCGTCATAATCTGCGACTGGAACAGGCTCTGCAGGACATTGTTGTAGAGCACCAGCAAGGACGTGAACCGCAGGCGCTCGGGTTCAATGCCGGTCTCTTCCAGAATCTGCTCACGCAACTCTCTCAAGTACGCATCACGTCGCAGCGACTCGCTGGTCTCCATCACCCTGACACTCAGTCGTGCTTCCTGCTCTTCAGCAAAATAAAAGGGCGTCACAAGCGCGTTGTTGACGTCATCTGGCAAGCTGTTCTCCACCAAAGCCAGCTCGACACCGCCCAGCTTCCCGCCATAAAGACCATCCATGACCTCAAAAGCGGTGGATAGCGACAGTACTTTCCCCGACTCGGCCCGACTCTCGATGATGGCGTGCACCTGATCGACCAGTTGGCGCCCCGGTAAAGAAAACCAATAGCCTGCTGACTGCGTCTCGTCGGCACCAAAGCCGAAATCAATGTCGAATACGTCATCGAAAAAGCCGTCGTCGTCATCCTCCCAGCCTTCATCATCAGAGGAAGATTCGGCTTCGGCGACTTCAGGCTCTTCCGCAGGGGCCTCGAGAATGACATCGAGCGGGATCGTGCCGCCCAGGCGCGCGTCCAGAAGCTCCATCCCCTGGTAGATCTCGGTGTGTTCCTTGAAGTAGTCAATAAACCGGTTCTCAACTTCCAGAGCGCGGACACCGGCCACTGACAGCATCACCAAACCCACCGTGGCGGCGACAACCAGACGGCCATGCTGTTGCACCACCCGCGCAAAGCGAATGGTGAAGGGCCTCTCTGTCTGGCTCGTTTTGGTCAGCGGCTTGTCGGGAATGATCACCATCAGGGCAGGCACCACCGTAAACGCCGAACAAAAACCCAAAACGATGCCGGTGGTCATCATCCAGCCAAAATCGATCACGGGTTGCAGGCCCGCAACTACCAGCGAAGTGAAGGCCACGATGGTGGTCATGGCCGTATACAAGCATGGCACCATCATCAGTTTTGACGCGCCGGCTGACAGCTGCTCGCGGGGCGCATCGGGATGCTGACGCTGCAACTCGCGATACCGCACGACGAGGTGAATCGACAGCGACAGCGTCACAATTAACAACACCGCCACCGAATTCGATGAAATCACCGTCATGCGCCAGTCGGTGCCAGCCAGCACGCCGAGTAACAGGGTTGCGGTCGCGCTGCAGGTAATCAACGGGATGAAGACCCACTTCCAACTGCGGAAAATCAGCCATAGCGCCACCGCCATGACCGCCAGAATAGCCGTACCAAAGGTGACCAGATCGGAACGCACAAAAGCCATCATGTCTGCGGCGATCATGGGCACGCCGCCGACAAAAATCTTGGCGTAGGGACGAAAGCGCTCCGCAACGTCGCGCACCGCGGCCACCATACGGTCCCGGTCAGCACCGATTCTCGCCAGCGCCAGATCGTAATCCGCCTCGACCTGCGCCAATCGCTCTGCCTTTTCAGTATCAAGCGCCCCCTCGCGCTCCTCAGCGCGCAAGGCCTCTCGCTCATCGAGTAGCGATTCCGCCAGCTCGTCAGGCTTCAGAGAGACCTGTACCGCTGTCAGGTCTCCCGTTTCGCTGACCAGCAGATTTCGATAGATCGGGCTGGTTGTGAGCTCTTTGAGTGCCAGCTCCCGATCCACCTCGGGGTCACGCAGGGTGGCAATACTGTCGGCGCGAGCCAAATCAGTCAGGGATAGCGGTGGGCTCTCGAGCAACGGCACATCGAGCACCGTGGTCACGCCCGCCACCCCAGGCAGCCGCTCAAGCTCGTCGACCATTGCGGCCAGTGGCTCCAGCGAGTCAGCAGACAGAAGCGGGACTCCGGGCTCCCAGGTCAGAATGAGAAACTCGTCTCCCGCGTATTTCTCGGCGGACTCACGAAAATAGTTCAGATCCGGGTCACCCTGTAGCAACAGAGAGTCAGAGGAGGCATCCAGTCGCAACTTGGGCAGCTGCATCAAGGCCACGCCAATCACCAACGCGTAGCAGAGCAGCACCCAGGCAGGCTTGCGCAATAACAGCGCGTAAAAACGCTCGACCCGAGTCACGACTGAGCGCGCTCTTCCAGTGCCGCCAGCAGGCGGCCGTGCAGGCCGTCAAATCCGCCGTTACTCATAATGACTATGCTATCTCCGGGTGCTGCCACCGTCAGTGCCCGCTCTATCAGGGCATCCGTACTCTCCAGGGCTTCCTGCCCAGCGGCGGTGACAATATTACCCAAATCCCATTGCAGATCAGGCGGCGTTGACCACAGCGCATGGTCGGCGCCCGCGGCGCAGGTCGCCAAGGCGGCTTTGTGTTCTCCCAAACGCATCGTATTGGACCGGGGCTCTATGATCGCGATGAGCTTTCTTGCCTCGACCCGCGCGCGCAGTGCACTCAGCGTGCCCTCAATCGCCGTAGGATGGTGAGCGAAATCATCGTAAACCGCCACACCGCTGGGCTTTCCCAACAACTCCAGCCGTCGCTTCACCCCCTTGAACGATGCCAGCGCCTTGACCGAGAGTTCCAGAGACACGCCAACGTGGTGCGCCGCGGCAATCGCAGCGGTCGCATTGGCGGCATTGTGCGGCCCGATGAGCGACCAACGCAGCTCCGCCTCCGAACCATCAGGCCCCGCAATCTGCAGCGCGTCCGCGGCTGAGGACAGCGCGCGCCAGGTCCAACCGGCGCTCTGCTCATCATCGGCCTCCGCAACGGTCTCGACCGGGGTCCAACACCCCCTCTCCATCACCCGGTCGATCGCCTCGCCACCACCGCGAACAATCAGTCCGTCTCCGGGAATACATCGCACCAAATGATGGAACTGGGTCTCGATCGCAGCGAGGTCGGGGAAAATATCCGCGTGGTCGTATTCGAGGTTATTGATGACCGCCGTTTTCGGGCGGTAATGAACAAACTTGGAACGCTTGTCGAAAAAGGCGGAGTCATACTCATCTGCCTCGACCACAAAGAAATCACCGCCACCCAGCCGCGCAGACAGGCCAAAATTGGTGGGGATCCCGCCGATCAAAAACCCGGGCTGAAGTCCGGCCTGCTCCAAAATCCAGGCCAGCATGCTGGCGGTGCTGGTTTTGCCGTGGGTGCCCGAGACGGCGAGCACCCATTGATTCTGAAGAATATGACGACCAAGCCATTCCGGCCCCGAGGTATAGGGGATGCCGCTGTTCAGCATCGCCTCGACGACCGGCTGACCGCGGGACAGCGCGTTACCCACTACGACGCACCCCGGCGCTGGCGTGAGTTGCTCGGCATCGTAGCCGTCGACAAGGGGTATATCGCTGTTGAGCAGTTGAGTGCTCATGGGGGGATAAATATTGCGATCAGAACCCGTGACCGAAAAACCCGACTCGCGGGCCAGCAACGCCAAACCGCCCATAAATGTGCCGCAAATACCGAGAATGTGAATGTGATCGGACAAGGGGGATCTCCACGATGGGAGGAGATTATCACGGGCGGTTTGCCAATGGCTCCCGCGAGGTCTACGGTACGCACTTTCCGACAGGCCACCCAAGCAGTTCACCATGAGTCAAAGGAATCTTTTCTACGCCCAATCCGGCGGCGTCACACCCGTTATCAACGCTTCGGCCGCGGGCGTCATTCAAACTGCGCGTGCGCACCCCCGACAGGTTGGCAAAGTCCTCGCAGGGCAAAACGGCATTGTCGGCGCATTGAAGGAGGAGTTAATCGATACGTCCCGGGAAAGCCGCCGCGCGATCGAGGGGCTTCTGACCACTCCGGGTGGTGCTTTCGGCTCTTGCCGATACAAGCTCAGAGGTTTTGACGAGAATCGTGCCGAATATGAGCGGCTGATCGAAGTATTTCGCGCCCACAATATTGGCTATTTTCTCTATAACGGCGGCGGCGACTCGGCAGATACCTGTCTAAAAGTCTCCCAAATCAGTGAGCAAATGGGCTATCCCATTCAGGCCATCCACGTGCCGAAAACCATTGATAACGACCTGCCACTGACCGACAACTGCCCCGGCTTTGGCTCCGTTGCCAAGTATGTGGCGATTTCAACCCGAGAGGCGGCACTCGATATCGAGTCGATGTGCGCGACCTCAACTAAAGTCTTCATTCTCGAGGTGATGGGTCGACACGCCGGCTGGATCGCAGGCGCCAGTGCGCTGGCTGCGAACGAGCGCGGCGACGCGCCACATATTATCTTGTTCCCTGAGGTCGCCTTCGATCAGAAAAAGTTCCTGGGCAAGGTCGACCAGTGCGTGAAGCGCTACGGATACTGCGTCGTTGTCGCCTCGGAAGGCACCAGCACCTCAGACGGCCGACTCCTGTCGGATCAGGGTGAGCACGATGCTTTTGGCCACGCTCAGCTGGGTGGTTTGGCACCGCTGCTTGCAGGCATGGTCAAAGACAAGCTGGGATACAAATACCACTGGGCGGTCGCGGATTATCTGCAGCGGGCGGCGCGCCACATTGCCAGCCAGACCGATGTCGATCAGGCCTTCGCATTGGGCAAAGCAGCCGTGGAATTGGCGCTGGAAGGTGCCAATGCGGTGATGCCAACTGTCGAGCGACGCTCGACCAAGCCGTATCGCTGGGCCATTGGCACCGCCCCGCTGCATCGGGTGGCCAATCGCGAGAAGAAAATGCCGCGCCGGTTTATCAGCAAAGATGGCTTTGGCGTAACCGCCGCGGGGCGCTCCTATTTCGAACCACTGATTGCCGGCGAGGCCTACCCCGACTATCAAAAAGGCATGCCGCGCTACACCCGACTCAAGAAAGTGCTCGTGCCCCGGCGATGCAAAGCATGGTCTGACTAGTCCCGGCTCGAACTCACAAGATCGATTGGTGTAGATAAGCCAGGCTAGGCGCGACAGGCGTCAACGCCTCGCGGGGTGACCTTGGCCGCTATTGAGGGACTGCGACTCGGAGACTGCGACGAAGCGCTCCATCAAATCATCCACCCGGGGCTCGATCACCTCCAGCATCGCCAGCGGCTCATGGACGTTGCCGCAGGCATCGGCCTCCCCTCGCCATAAGGGCATCAGCAATCCGGGTGCCACCCTCTCCTGATACTTGATAGCCGCAGGCCGATAACTAATGTGCCATGGCTCCGGCGCAATCCCTCCACGGTCTTCAGCGTAGGGTTTGTAGAAGCCCTCGGCATCGTCAGCAGCCATCAACTCATCCAGCCAGCGCGTGATCTCGAAAAAAGGTCCCGAGGGACCGTACTCGGAGGGCGCCAACTGGACACGGTAGGCCTCGTCTACGGTCGACGCCTCCCAGATATCCAGATCCGTGCCCCAATGGTGTCGCGATGTGCCGGGCAATGCGGAAAACCGCAAAATCAGATACAGCCACTCTTCATCGGCGTACTGAGTGCGCTCAAGTAATCGGCCCTCTTCGTCGGTGACGGGTCGAGCCCCTGTCCACTTGTCGTTAATGATGCGCACCTGTCGGTCATAGTCCCGAAAAGCCGATGCAATACGGAGCTCAAAACCCCGCTCCCCAGCTCGGCGCCCGAGAGCTTGAAAAGCGCTCGCGGTCTCACCCTCTGCCAGGAGATCGGGCGCAATGGAGACGAGATGCTCCGTGGAGAGGCCAAAGGCAATCAAGGACTGCTGCATAGCTACCGCGTATCCCACCGGTGTACTGATACAGGATAGATCCCGTCCACAGTAATGTCATTGAGCAGCGTATACACCTCCACACCGCTGGCCATTGCTTGTTGCAACGCCGCCGCATAGGTCGGATCAATGTCCTCTGCGGGCGCCACCCGGGTAATACCGGCGTGCAACACGGCGAAAACCAAAGCAGCGCGATGGCCACGCGCTATCGCAGCCTGCAACTCGCCCAGATGTTTGGTTGCCCGCGCACTCACCGCATCAGGGAAGGCCCCTACGCCATCACCACAGTGCAAGGTCACGGATTTGACCTCGATATACAGACCCGCATCTGCCGGAATAAAAAAATCCGCCCTGGATCCTTCGGCGATTTTGACCTCTCGCTGCAATTCGGCCCCGGCAGGGAACAGTGACGGGAAATGACCGGCTCGCAAAGCCTCCTCGACGACATCATTGGCTCGCGCCGAGTGGATACAAGCCATTCCTGCCTCTGTTTCCACTAACTCCCAGGTCCAAACCAGCTTGCGCTTGGGACTATCGTGATAGGACAGCCACACCGCCGATTCGGCTGTCTGACACCCGCTCATGGCGCCGGTATTGGGACAGTGCACACAAACCGGCGTGTCGTCCCCGGGTAGCAGCACGTCCGCCAGAAAACGTTTGTAGCGCCTCATGAGACGGCCACGCGTCAGCGCTGGAAAATTCATAGCATTTGTCTCGTTATGACACCCATCAGACACCTTGGCGCCGTCATCACATGATGAGCGATCGCCAAAATCAGCGGTAGCACCGGCTGGTGAAGTCTGATAGCTTCCCGTGCCCAACTAGTCACGGCATTGGCTGTCGGGACATTTAAGAGGAAGAACATCACCATGGCCAGTCGAAAATCCGCTGCCAAAAAGGCACCTGCCAAGAAAAAGGCCGTAGCCAAAAAAGCACCTGCCAAGAAAAAGGCCGTAGCCAAAAAAGCACCTGCCAAGAAAAAGGCCGTAGCCAAAAAAGCACCTGCCAAGAAAAAGACCGCAGCCAAAAAGGCACCTGCCAAGAAAAAAGCCGCAGCCAAAAAGACACCTGCCAAGAAAAAGGCCGCGGCCAAAAAGGCACCTGCCAAAAAAGCCGTGACTAAAAAAGCACCTGCCAAGAAAAAAGCCGTAGCTAAAAAGGCACCTGCCAAAAAAGCCATAGCTAAAAAAGCACCTGCCAAGAAAGCCGCCAAGAAGAAAAGTCCGGCAAAAATCGCGCGGGCCGTAGGCGAGCTACAGAAATTCGACGACTTTAAGCCCTATAAGCCCGGCCGTGGCGAGAGCTACATGAACGACGAGCAGATCGAGCACTTCCGAGGGATTCTGCTCAATTGGCGCGGTGAGTTGGTCGATGAAGTCACCCGCACCGTCTCGCACATGAAAGACGAGGCCGCCAACTTCCCCGATCCCGCCGATCGCGCCACACAAGAAGAAGAATTCAGTCTTGAGCTACGCACGCGAGACCGCGAGCGAAAGCTGATCAAGAAGATCGATTCCACGCTGGACCGCTTGCAGAACGATGATTATGGCTACTGTGATGCCTGCGGTGTCGAGATTGGCATTCAGCGACTCGAAGCAAGGCCCACCGCGACCATGTGCATCGACTGCAAGACGCTGGCCGAGATCAAGGAGCGGCAGGAGCTGGGTTGAACGACTCGCCAGCAGACGCCGACTCTAAAGCCTACCGAGGGCGCTTTGCGCCCTCCCCGACTGGGCCGCTCCACGCGGGCTCCTTGGTCGCCGCACTAGCCAGCTTTCTCGATGCGCGACACCACAGCGGCCAATGGCAACTGCGCATCGATGACATCGATCCACCCAGAGCCGTTGCCGGGAGCATCGACGCCATCACAGAGACCCTGACTAAACATGGTCTGATCTGGGATGGTCCTTTCCTCTACCAGTCGCATTGCTCGCCACAGTATGACCGCGCGATCGACCAGCTCATGTCATCGGGATGGCTATTTCGCTGTGTTTGCACTCGAGCCAGCCTCGACCCCGACGGCTGTTGCGGGCAGCGCTGTAGAGATCACAACATCGATCTTGAGACACCGCACAGCCTCCGCGTCAAAGTCGCGCCCGAGAGGCTGGAGGGTTTTAGCGACCGATTTATGGGGGAGCAACCAGCGCCCACCGAGACTGCGTTAAAAGATTTCATTGTGAAGCGCCGCGACGGCCTCTATGCCTACCAGCTGGCCGCTGCCATTGATGACGCCAAACCGCAATTCACTCATGTGGTCAGGGGTGCCGATCTGCTGGCATCCACACACCGGCAACGCTGGCTACAGCAACTTCTCGGACTGGCGCCGCCCTCCTACGCTCATGTCGCTGTGCTCGTTGACCAAGCGGGAAACAAACTCAGTAAGCAAACCGGTGCACCACCCCTCGACAACCGCCAACCCGAAAAAAATCTTCGTCAATGTTTGCAGCACCTGGCGCAGCCCGCGCCACCGGGTAGCGCGCGCCGTGTACCCGAAATTCTTGATCATGCGGCTGAACATTGGCTGGTGGAAAGATAATCAACACCTTCAGGACAATGTGTTACTTTTCAACTCGCAACTCAAGCCACCGCCGGTAACATTGGCGCTGAGGAACACATTGCGAGATCCCATGGGAATCCCATTAGTTGAACAAGATCCGGCCTTGCTCGGGGCGTTGAAAGAAGCGTGTGAGAACGACTACTTCCACAGCGAAGCGTGCTCGAAAATGAGGGGCCTCGAGGACACCATCGGTCGAGTCGCCCGGACAGACTCGACCGTACTGATTGTAGGGGAGACGGGAACCGGTAAAGAGCTGGCTGCGAGGCAAGTGCATCGCGTCAGCCCGCGCGGTGAAAAACCGATCGTGACCGTTAATTGCGCCGCTATTCCCGAAACGCTCATTGAATCGGAATTGTTTGGCTACGAGAAAGGGGCCTTCACCGGCGCAACAGCCAATCGATTAGGTCTGATTGAGGCCGCTGATGGCGGCACTTTGTTTCTCGATGAAATTGGTGAATTGCCGCTTGCCGCCCAGGCTCGATTGCTGCGCTTTATACAGGAAGGCGAGATCCGCCGAATTGGCTCAGTCACCAGCAAACATGTCGACGTCCGTCTGATCTGTGCCACCCACCGCGACCTTGCAGATCGGGCGCGGCGGGGCGAGTTTCGGGAAGACCTTTTCTATCGCATCGATGTACTGCGACTCGACATTCCTCCCTTACGCGAGCGGGAGGACGACATCGTCGACATGGCAAATTGGTTCATCGAGCGGCAGGCGTCGAAACTCGGCGTGCCGGCCAAACCACTATCAGAGCAGAGCCGCGACGCGCTGGCGGCACATGACTGGCCCGGCAATGTGCGCGAATTGCAAAATGTGATCGAGCGGGGGCTGGTGATGTCGCACGGCACGGAACTGCACATCACGCTCTCAACAACCGCTGTGTCACAGACAACCCAGCGGCACCCAAATGACCCAGAGGGCGAGGCAGTATCGATGGGTGACACTGGCGGCGAGCTGTCGCTCGAGGACTACTTTCAGCGATTTGTGCTGGAGCATCAGGACGCGATGAATGAAACGGAACTGGCACAAAAGCTCGGCATCAGCCGCAAGTGTCTGTGGGAACGGAGACAGCGTTTTGGTATCCCGCGCCAGAAGCAAAAATCAGCCTGAGTATTTCGCTCTTGGTAGAAATTTGTAACACTGCAGTGCAATTACGTAACACTCTCCGGTCCTGGCGACCCGGAAATCGGGTCAAGAACTGGACAAGACAATGTTTTTTAAGACTTTTTTGAATATGGCATGTGGCCTGCAGTTATTAAAGCAGAGCCGTAATAATAATAATCGGCCCAATAAAAAAAACGATGTCATAACGGACCTGGGTGGGGAAGGAAACTTCCCCATGTTTCTTTATAGGCCCACAATTTCTGCTGTTTTTCCTCTGACTACCGTCGACATTGCTCTGGCAGGCTTGCAGCGGCATTGTCTGAGACATCCCGTCCCGCTGTGGATCACCCTACCTTGACGCCGCAAACGCTGGAGTCACCGGTCTTTGAGTCCTCGGATTTTTCTCCGGGAGCACGGTTCGTTGTTGAGCAACTACAAGAGCACGATTTTGACGCCTACGTGGTCGGGGGCGCGGTGCGAGACCTGCTGATCGGCAAGCGCCCCAAGGACTTCGACGTCGCCACCAATGCCACTCCTGAGCAAATCAAACAGTGTTTTCGCAACGCCCGGATCATCGGACGCCGCTTTCAGATCGTTCATGTACGAGTCGGGCGGGAAATCATCGAAGTCACTACCTTTCGCCGTGGCCATGACGAGGAGCGCTCTGAACAGGACGCCCGCGCCAGTCAATCCGGACGGCTGCTGAGAGATAACGTTTACGGATCGCTTGACGAGGATGCGAGACGCCGTGACCTCACTATCAACGCGCTCTACTACGACACGTCTTCCCACCAGTTCATCGATCAGCTCGGTGGTCAGGCAGACGTTGCAGACCGCGTGATTCGAATCATCGGCGAGCCGGCCGCGAGGTATCGCGAGGATCCGGTCCGCATGCTGCGCGTTGTTCGGTTTGCCGCGCGTCTCCAGTTTGATCTGGAATCCGATACCGAGTCGGCGATCGCATCGGCCCGAACGTTACTCTTGGACATCCCGCCCGCACGCCTGTTTGATGAGTGGCTGAAGCTGTTCATGAATGGCTTCTCTGCCCCCACCTTTACGCTGTTAAGGCATTACGAATTGCTCGCCCCCCTGATGGGCGAAGCGGTCTCCGGTGTGATGGAGGGGGAGCCCACCCTTGATCTGCAGCAACTGGCACTCGCCAATACGGATCGTCGGGTAGCCGATGGGCGACCTGTCACGCCCGCTTTCCTGCTTGCTGCACTTTACTGGCCCGCTGTGCAGGCCTGCGCGGAACAGCTTAAGGCGAGAGGCGAGTCACCCATTCCGGCCATGCACAGCGCGGGGCAACAAGTTGTCCAGCAGGCGTGTCAGCACCTCGCTATCCCCAAGCGCTTCTCGCTGGCAATGCGCGATATCTGGGATCTTCAGCCGCGTCTGGAGCGCATGCAGCCGAAGAAAATCAAAGACCACTTGGCCCATCGCTGGTTCCGCGCGTCATTCGATTTGCGCCTATTGAGAGAGCAAACCGATGCACTGGGTGACGAGTGCTCTGCGTTCTGGACAGACCAACAGAAACGCTACCCTGAGCTGGTAGGCAGTGCGCGAGCACGCCGGGAGGAGCGCGGTGAGCGCCGTCCCCGGCGCCGTCGCAGAAATCGCGATTCATGAAGCAGGCGTGGGTGGGTTTAGGGTCCAATGTGGAGGAGCCACTGGCACAGCTCACTGATGCCTATCGCCGCTTGGCCGCAGACCCACAGATTCGTGTCGAGGCGGCTTCCAGCGTGTATTTATCTGCACCCCAAGGCCCTCAGGATCAGCCCGATTTCTACAATGCGGTGCTATCGCTGCGCACATCGATGACCCCAGAGACACTGCTGACAGCACTGCTCGCAACAGAAACCGAGATGGGTAGAAAACGGCTCCGACACTGGGGTGAGCGCTGCATCGATCTGGATTTACTGGCTTACGAGAGACTCGAAATCAGCTCACCTGATCTGGTGTTACCCCACCCGCGCGCGCACGAGCGCCGGTTCGTGCTGGACCCGCTGATTGAATTGCTTGGCGAGGACTACTGCCTCCCCGGGACGGGCACCCTGCAGTCACTTAAGGCGCAGTGCGCGGGGCAAGCGATTCGCGTATTGTGTGACTTCCCGCGATGATCACTGCAGGAGAGATTGAGTTGCCCGAGCAAAGCGCGTCTTCCGGCATCTCTCTGCGCGGCAGAACCGTGCCGGGCTACATCGCAGTAGAGGGACCCATTGGTGTGGGTAAAACCACCCTCGCGCGGCGCATCGCCGATACCTTTGACTACGACTTGCTGCTTGAAGAGGCTGAGCTGAACCCTTTTCTGGAGCGTTTCTATCAGAACCGGCAGCAAACAGCGCTGGCGACGCAGCTGTTCTTCTTGTTTCAGCGCGTGCAAAAAATCACCGAGCTTAAACAGAGAGATATGTTCGATCAGGCCCGCGTCGCTGACTTCGTGCTGGAGAAAGATCCGCTGTTTGCCCGCATCAATTTGGAGCCCGACGAGTTCGCGCTCTATGAAAAGGTGTTCAGCAAGATGCGCGTCGATGCGCCCGTCCCGGATCTGGTGATCTACTTGCAGGCCAGTCCGGATCGACTGCTGGAACGCATCGATCGCCGCGGCATTGATGCTGAGCGACTGATCGATCGCCAGTATTTGGAGCAACTTAACGAGGTGTACAGCGAGTTCTTTCTTTACTACGATGCCGCGCCTCTACTGATCGTCAATGCCAATGAGATTGATTTGGCGCAGGGCGACAGGGACTATGAGCAGCTCGTGGATTACATGCTGAACATCAAGAAGGGTCGGCATTACTTCAACCCTACTTTTTTTAGCTGAAGACTTGCTGTTAATCAGCCGTTGGGAGTCGACAGAATGACCAAGCGCATCACCATCAGCACTCTGGATGCCATGAAGGCATCGGGTGACAAGTTTGTGATGATCACGGCCTACGACGCCACGTTTGCCCGGCTTGCCAGCGAAGCCGGAGCAGAGACCATTCTGGTTGGCGACTCATTGGGCATGGTGCTGCAGGGCCACGATACGACGATCCCTGTCTCGCTGGACGCCATGGCTTACCACACCGAGTGTGTTGCCCGCGCACGGCCCCACTCCCTGATCGTTGCCGACTTACCCTTTATGAGCTTCTCCAATGCGGACGACACGCTCCATGCGAGTACGCGGCTCATGCAGGCCGGGGCGCAGATGGTCAAACTGGAAGGCGGCACCTGGCTCAGCGACAGCATTCATCGCCTGGTTGAACGCGGTGTCCCGGTGTGCGCCCACTTGGGACTGACTCCCCAATCGGTCAACGTCTTTGGCGGGTACCGCGTGCAGGGGCGAACGCCGAAGGAAGCGAAATCCATTTTGGCCGATGCGGTAGAGATTCAGGACGCCGGAGCCAGCCTACTGGTGCTCGAGTGTATCCCCGCAGAGCTCGCCGCCGACATTTCATCGAAACTCGATATCCCGGTCATCGGCATTGGCGCAGGCAGCGGTACCGATGCTCAGGTGCTCGTACTCCACGACATGCTGGGCATGACCGAGACCGCCCCCAAGTTTGTGCAGAACTTCATGGAGGGTGCCCCCTCTATTCAGGCTGCACTCAAAGCTTTTGTCGACGCGGTGAAGGCGGGTGACTATCCCAAGGAAGAGCACACCTACTCGTAGGCTCGGACAATGATTGTCGTCTCAGACACGGCCGCCCTAGCAGAACACCTGACCCCTCTCAGAGACCGCGCTGACACGATCGCGTTTGTGCCGACCATGGGCAACCTCCATGACGGCCATCTTGCGCTGGTGCATCAGGCACGCGCGGTAGCAGATGCGGTAGTGGTGTCGATCTTCGTGAACCCCATGCAGTTCGCCGCACATGAAGATCTGGATACCTATCCACGGACGCTCGACGACGACCTCAGTGCGCTGCGGGAAGCCAACGTTGATCTTGTTCTGACGCCTAGTGCCGACGATATCTATCCGGACACCAGCGCCCGACACACGGCGATCCACGTGCCCGAATTAGGCGATGCGCTCTGTGGTAGGGATCGACCCGGGCATTTCGATGGCGTGTGCACCGTGGTCTACAAGCTGTTCCAACTGGTCGGGCCCGACATTGCTGTGTTCGGCGAGAAGGACCTGCAGCAATTACTGATCATCAAGAAGATGGTTGCCGATCTCAGCCTGCCCATCGACATCCAGTCGGGGCCGACTCAGCGTGCGGAGGATGGCCTCGCATTGAGCTCCCGCAACCAGTACCTGTCGGCATCAGAACGCGCCGTGGCGCCCTTGCTGTGGCAGACCTTGCAAAGCTGTGGCGCGGCATTCACGGCAACACCCGAGTGTCCACCGGCGTCGATTATCGACCCTGCCAGAGAGGCGCTGGAGCAGGCGGGATTTACGGTCGACTACCTCGAGCTCAGGGAGCTGTCCACGTTACAGCTCGCCGATAATGTGGATCAGGATTGCGCATTGTTTGTTGCGGCACGGCTTGGCGATACACGCTTAATTGACAACATCCAACTCGCCGCGAGCAGCTAGCTCGACGACACGGGCACTCGAATATCTTCGATCAACTGCTGAACTGATTCCGGGGGCGGCGCGGTAAAGCGGCTCACCGTCAACGTGACGCTGAAGTTCACGATGGCACCCACCACGCCGAAGGCGTTGGGCTCGATACCCAGAAACCAGTTGGGCGGCAGGTCGCCGAGGAAACTGGTGCCCGAGATAAACATGATCCCTTTGTGCTGAAACACATACGCCAGCGTCACACCAATCCCCGCCAGCATGCCCAGCACAGCGCCCTCCCGGGTCACCCGCTTCGAAAAAATACCCAACAGCAACGCCGGGAACAGAGACGACGCCGCCAAACCAAAGGCCAGTGCGACCGTGCCCGCTGCAAAGCCCGGCGGGTTCAAGCCCAGATACCCTGCCCCCAGCACTGCCCCCGCCATCGCCAGACGCGAGGCCATGAGCTCCTGTCGCTCGGAAATGTCTGGCATTAGGGTGCGCTTGAGCAGGTCGTGGGAAATTGCCGACGAGATCGCCAGTAGCAGACCTGCCGCGGTAGACAGCGCCGCCGCCAGGCCGCCCGCCGCGACCAGCGCGATGACCCAATTGGGCAGCTTGGCGATTTCGGGATTGGCCAGCACCAGAATGTCGTTATCCAGCGTGACCAGCTCGTTGGTGTCGGGATCGGCAGAGTACTGAATCAGGCCGTCGCCGTTTTTATCCTCGATGCCCAGCAGACCCGTCTGCTCCCAGTTCTTGAACCACGCCGGTCGCTCTTCAACCGCAAGATGCTGACCGGGTTGAGGTTCCAGTGTCTGGATAATATTGAGCCGCGCCATGGCGGCGACCGCGGGTGCCGTCGTGTAAAGAATCGCAATGAACACCAACGCCCAGCCGGCCGAGGTGCGCGCGGCGCGCACGGTCGGCACCGTGAAAAAGCGAATGATGACGTGGGGTAATCCGGCGGTGCCGATCATCAGAGAAGCGGTGAAGGCGGCCATATTAAGGGTGCTGCCGCGAACCGAGGTGGTGTATTCCTGAAAGCCCAGATCCAACAGGGTGCGGTCGAGTTTCTCCAGCAGATACGAGCCATCGGCAAGGGTAGAACCCAGCCCAATTTGTGGCACAGGCTGACCAGTCAGTTGCAGGCTGATAAAAATCGCCGGTACGGTGTAGGCAAAAATCAGCACGCAGAACTGGGCGATCTGGGTGTAGGTAATGCCTTTCATACCGCCCAGCACGGCATAGAAGAAGACGATGACCATGCCCGAAAACAGACCGGTCTCATAATCCGTCTCGAGAAAACGTGAGAAAGCCACACCGATGCCCTTCATCTGCCCGATGACATAAGTCACCGAGCAAATGATCAGGCAGATCACCGCCACGACGCGCGCGGTATCAGAGTAATACCGATCGCCTATAAATTCGGGGACGGTGAACTTCCCATATTTCCTCAGGTAAGGCGCGATCAGCATGGCCAGAATCACATAACCGCCGGTCCAGCCCATCAGAAATACCGAACCGCCATAGCCGTTGTAAGAGAGGCCAATGAGACCCGCCATGGAGATAAAGGAGGCGGCTGACATCCAGTCAGCGGCCGTTGCCATGCCGTTGGCCACGGGATGAATGCCCTTGCCGGCGACGTAGAATTCTTGCGTCGATCCGGCGCGCGAGCGGATAGCGATAAAAATATAAAGCGCAAAAGAAGCGCCCACTATCAGATACGTGGTCTCCGTGAGACTCATGCTTCAGGCTCCTTGAACCCGAGGCGCTTTTCCAAGCGCGCCATGACACGCGCGTACACAAAGATCAGAGCGATAAAGGTGTAGATGGCGCCCTGCTGTGCAAACCAGAAACCGAGCTTGAATCCACCGACTTGAATCTGATTGAGGGGCTCAACCCACAATATGCCGCAGCCCAGACTAACGACAAACCAAATCGTGCCCAGTATCAGCATCCAGCGCCGATTCTCACGCCAATAAAGTTGGCGATCGGTAACGTCGTTTGACTCCATGATGCGGTCTCCGGGCAGAAGCGTGCAGGTCCCACGCATCATCATGCCCTGCTCCGCATTGAGTCAACCTGCACGGCGAGTACACGGTGGGTGACTCGTTATAGATGCCCCCAAGCGCCTGTGTTCTGGATGAATCGCGGTCGCACCCAGCGCGCGCTTGTTGTCAAAAACGACAGCACTTACCATCCCATTCCCGCAACGTGCGATTAACCCGACCTACCGGAAAACAGGTAATGACCGACACTGCTGTCTATCCCATACCCGACCACTTCAGCGAGGCGCACGTGACGCCCGAGCGATACCACACGCTGTATCGTCAATCTCTGGAAGACCCGGAGACATTCTGGTCAGAGCAGGCCCAGTTACTCGACTGGCACTCGCCCTGGAGCGCAATCTCGGAGACCGATGTCGCCAAAGGCGATGCCCGCTGGTTTGTCGACGCCAAGCTGAACGTCTCGGTGAACTGTATTGACCGGCATCTACCAGAGCGCGCAGATGACACCGCGATTATCTGGGAGGGGGATGACCCCCATGACAGCCAGTCGTTTACCTATCAAAAGCTCAAGATTCAGGTGTGTCGATTCGCAAATGCGCTGAGAGCACAAGGAGTCGGCAAGGGCGACCGTGTCTGTATCTATATGCCGATGATTCCCGAAGCCGCGTTCGCCATGCTCGCCTGCGCGCGTATCGGTGCCATCCACTCGGTTGTCTTCGGTGGTTTCTCTCCTGAGGCACTGAAAGATCGCATCAATGACGCGACGTGCCGCATGGTGATCACTGCCGATGAGGGCGTCCGTGGCGGCAAGACCGTGCCCCTCAAAAACAACGTTGACGCGGCGCTGGCGCAGGTCGACTGCGTTGATCGCGTCATCGTGGTGAGACGCACCGGATGCGAGACCGACTGGGTCGACGGCCGGGACGTCTGGTACCACGACGCCACCGCCGCGGTCAGTGATGACTGTGCGCCGGAGTGGATGGATAGCGAGGACCCGCTCTTCATCCTTTACACCTCCGGCTCCACGGGCAAACCCAAAGGCGTCCTGCATACGACGGGGGGTTACCTGCTTCAGGCGGCCATGTCGATGAAGTATGTGTTCGACTATCGCGACGGTGAAACCTACTGGTGCACCGCAGACGTCGGCTGGGTCACTGGCCACACTTACATCGTCTACGGTCCGCTCGCCATCGGCGCCCGATCACTGATGTTTGAGGGGGTCCCCACCTATCCCGCGGGCGATCGCTTCTGGCAGGTGATTGCCAAGCACAAGGTGAATCTGTTCTTCACCGCGCCCACCGCGATCCGCGCTTTGCATGGGCTTGGCGACGAGTTGGTCACGCGCCACGACCGCAGCTCGCTGCGGATTATTGGCTCGGTCGGTGAACCCATTAACCCTGAAGCCTGGGAGTGGTACCACCGTGTGGTCGGCGAGAGTCGCTGCCCCATCGTCGATACCTGGTGGCAGACAGAGACCGGTGGGGTCATGATTACGCCGCTACCCGGCGCACATGCCCTCAAGCCCGGCTTTGCCAGCTTTCCTTTTTTCGGGGTGGAGCCGGCGCTTTTGGATGAGCAGGGCGCCGAAGTTAAGGGGGCAGGTGCAGGGTATCTGGTGATCAAGCGATCCTGGCCCGCCCAGATTCGCACCGTCTACGGCGATCACCAGCGAATGATCGATACCTATTTTACGACCTACCCCGGCTACTACTTCACCGGTGACGGCGCGCTGCGGGATGAAGACGGCTACCTGCGCATTACGGGCCGCGTGGATGACGTGCTCAATGTATCGGGCCATCGTATGGGGACTGCCGAGGTAGAAAGCGCACTCGTGCTCCATGAGGACATCGCCGAGGCCGCGGTGGTGGGCTTCCCCCACGACATCAAGGGCCAGGGCATCTACGCCTATGTCACGCCCATGACAGGCGTCGAAGACAGCGAATCACTCCGCGAGGAACTGGTCGCGCTCTGTGTTCGCGAGATCGGGCCTATCGCCAAACCGGACCGAATCCAATGGGCACCGGGACTGCCAAAGACGCGATCTGGCAAGATCATGCGGCGAATTTTACGTAAAATCGCCGAAAATGAGATAAATAGCCTCGGAGACACATCGACCCTCGCGGACCCTGCGGTGGTCGAGGATTTAGTCGCGGGACGGGTATCAGACTAGCTGCGAGCGTGCGTCAGATGCTTTTCTCGCATTAGATTTGCCCTACTTCGCTCTCGCAAACATTGGAGAGCCCCGTAACAAAGCGGCACCGCAATCAACGACGCCTGCTGACACAACTTGACCTGGCAGTTGACATTCAATTTGAGTCGGTCAACAGTTGTTGACACGCCCTACTAAATAAAACACACCCCTATGCCAGACTGCCTCAATGATCGAGTGCGCAAAAATTCAAGCTATTATTGCCTCGTACTGTTTGCTTCTGGGGTACCTGTACCTTACGCGCAAGCTCAGGAGGCGAACGTAGAAAGCACGATCGAAGAGGTCGTGGTTACTGGAAGCTATATTCGATCGACGGCCGCGGACAAGACTTCTCCCGTTGAAATTACTTCATCTGACTACATCATCAACTCAGGCGCTGCTGATGTTGGTGAATTAACTGCAAAATGGAGCTTTGTATCTGGCTCTGAAAATAATCCTGACGCATTTACCGCAGGTGAAACTCAAGGCACTAGCAATGTCAATCTCCGGGGACTTGGACTTAGCTCGACTTTAGTGCTGATTAACGGTACCCGACAGACATTCAGTGGCGGTATCGCTAATGATGGGAGCGTCTTTGTCGACACCAGCACGATACCTCTCGTAGCAATAGATAGAGTCGAGGTACTTAAAGAGGGCGCTACGGCAACTTATGGATCGGATGCGGTTGCAGGGGTGGTCAATTTCATTCTGCGTGACGATTTTGAAGGCTTTGAAGTCTCTGGAGGATATGAAGAGATAGCCGATGCCAGCGCTGGTAAAAGTTCCTTTAACTTGCTGACTGGCTTCAGCGGGGAGCAGACCAGAGGATTATTTGCTGGAAGTTACTACGAGCAGGACCCCCTCAGCTCAGGTGCGCGTCCTTACACGACCGAAAATGCTGTGAGCAGTCTGGGTCGCAGTTTCCTTGTGCTAGGCCCTGACGCAAGCGGCACAGGTAATTACTCTGGCGACTATGACTACCTCGAAACCGCTCCGGATCCGAATTGCCAAGAAAACGGTGGGGTTCTAGGCAGTCCTTTTGTGCCACAAGGCGCATATGGTGCAGGTACAGGTGGTGGCGCAAAGTGCGGCTTCCTTTACGGGCCGCGGTTCAACCTTGTTAACGAGGAGACTAAAACGCAGATATTTGGCACGCTGTCGCACGACGTGTCCGACGGTTTGGGCGTCTCGGTAGATGTAGGGTGGACGCGGCACGAAGTGAAAGACAATCCACAATCTCCCTCCTATCCCAACTTATCTTTTCCAACAATCTTGCCAGGTCAAGCTGGAAGCCCCTTTAATGTCCCAGTTCGCTGGTATGGCAGACCGATTGGCGCAGAGGCGTCATCACCTCTAGCACCTCGCAAGAGTGACACGCTGAGAACTGCGTT
The DNA here is from genome assembly GCA_965656065.1 of Luminiphilus sp. Classification (GTDB taxonomy): domain Bacteria; phylum Pseudomonadota; class Gammaproteobacteria; order Pseudomonadales; family Halieaceae; genus Luminiphilus. Next base: position 61,446 of record CBFHIW010000004.1, read on the forward strand.
GGAGGTTGATGGACGATTGACTGAGACATGGTCTTGGAAAGCGGGCATCGCCTACTCCCGCAACAGCCGAGAAGCCTACCAGCCCGATACGGTCAAGTCTCGACTGAACGCAGCACTCGCTGGATCTGGAGGCTTAAACGCACAAGAGACATTCAGTCCATTTGATCCGGAAGGCAACAGTCCCGAGCTAATTGATTGGATGAGTTATCAAACCTATACCAACAAAAAAACTGACCTTACCGTTATCGATTTTGTATTCAGCGGGGATATGGGCGAAACCCATGCAGGAGAAATTGGCTTTGCGGTGGGCGGTCAATGGCGAAAAGAGGGATTTTCGGTCAATCGGAACGAACTTTACACACAGCAAGTCGACCCCGACACGGGCGCCACTGTGCCGGTCGATTTAATCTTTTTGGGTGGCGGGTTGCCCGTCAATCGGTCCAAGGACAGCATCGCATTATTTGCTGAGGCCAATATTCCTGTGAGTAATTCACTTGAGGCCAATCTTGCGGCCCGATTCGAGGAACTAGAGACAGATAGCAGTATCGATTCGAAGTTGGGAATCAAATGGAACCTCACCGATGCCATCACATTACGCGCATCGGGATCAACAACTTTTAGAGAACCCTCCTTAATACAAACTTATAATCAAGAGACGTCCTTGCAAGGGCTTGTCGATCCTTTGACGGGCTCGAGCAGCGCGCTTTTTGTTCAGGTTAACTCTACGGGTAATACCAACCTCAAGCCTGAGACCTCAATTAACTTCAATGCAGGAATAATTTATTCGCCAGCAGACAACTTCACACTTCGGCTGGATTATTGGGGGGTCGATTACGAGGACGTGATCACTGTGCAAAACGCCCAAGGTAAACTGAATAATGATCCCTTGGGAGTTGACATTATGCGAGACTCAGCTGGGACACTCTCTGGCGTTAATGTGGAGTATTTGAACGCACAGGAAGTCAACGCCGACGGTATAGATGTCACAGCTGATTGGTCTGCACCCTTACTCAAGGGTTGGCTGCGCCTAAATCTGTCAGCAACTCATTTCCTAGGCTACGAAATTCCCTGTACTGGGAAGAATAACCGAGGGTGTGCAGCAGCGAGAGGCACGCAAGATGTCGTCGGCTACTTCAATTTTGATAATTTTGCGCGGTCCATGCCGGAGACCAAAATCAACACAACTCTCGAGTGGAAAAATGACAGCCACAAGTTGGCTTTATTGATGTTCTATGTCTCGGACTATGAGACTACGCGATCCATTCCTGATCCAGCGAGGGCTGCCGGGTACTCAAATAAAGTGGATTCTTGGAGCACTTTGGATATCCAATATTCCTATCAGCTGAAATTTCAAGGCATTGACACCACATTGACCGTTGGCGCCAAGAATCTGACGGACGAGAAAGCACCGAAAGTATACGATGCGGCAAATTTTAGCTACGACGCTAAACAGCACGACCCCCGCGGGCAGATATGGTACCTGCAATTGCGAGCCGCCCTCTGAAGCGGCACAGCCATTTTCCGAATGGATACCGATCACCAGAGACTGTCTGCCAATCATGTACAGCTGCTTCCATTGGTTTGCAGAGTTACCCATCAGTAACTTCTTGAGCGCTTAAAAAAACCGCGGTGAAGACCGCGGTTTTTCTTTGGGCAACGCAAACACATCGCGCAATCGGAGGGCGGTTACTCCTGAGCCAGCGACTCTTCCTCAGGCTCAGCGGTGTCCACTGGGTCCGCTGCGGCATCAGCCGCGTCGGCTGCCACCTCACGCATGGACAGCTTGATGCGGCCGCGCTGGTCCACGTCCAGTACCTTCACCTGCACCTCCTGACCTTCGGAGAGATAATCGGTGACGTTCTCGACACGCTCTTCAGCGATCTGCGAGATGTGCACCAGACCATCCTTGCCGGGCAGGATCGTGACAAAGGCACCGAAGTCGACAATACGTGCGACCTTGCCCGTGTAGATCTCGCCCACCTCGGCCTCAGCGGTAATAGCCTGAATCATCTCGATGGCGGCGTCTCGCGCAGCCGCGTTCTGACCAAATACCTTGACGGTGCCGTCATCATCGATGTCCACTGTGGCGCCGGATTCTTCCGTGATCTGACGGATCGTCGCACCACCCTTACCGATGATGTCGCGAATCTTATCCTGATCCACCTTCAGCGTGGTCATGCTGGGCGCATTCTCAGAGGTAATCTCACGCGGCGCATCCAGCACCGTGTTCATCTGCCCGAGAATGTGCAGGCGTGCTTCCAGAGCCTGCTCGAGGGCACGCTCCATGATCTCTTCGTTGATCCCTTCGATCTTGATGTCCATCTGCAGCGCGGTCACACCTTTGGCAGTACCCGCCACCTTGAAGTCCATATCGCCGAGGTGATCCTCGTCACCCAGAATGTCAGTCAGAACAGCGAACTGGTTGCCGTCTTTCACTAGGCCCATGGCAATGCCAGCCACTGGAGCAGACAGGGGCACGCCCGCGGCCATCATGGAAAGTGAACCCACACAGACCGATGCCATAGAGCTGGAACCGTTGGATTCGGTGATTTCCGACACGACACGAACCGTATAGGGGAATTCCTCTTCGCTCGGCAATACCGCCGCCAGACCACGACGTGCGAGTCGGCCGTGACCGATCTCTCGACGGCCGGTAAAGCCAATGCGTCCCGCTTCACCCACCGAGTAGGGAGGGAAGTTGTAGTGAAGCATGAAGGGATCTCTGCGCTCGCCTTCCAGAGCGTCAATGATCTGCGCATCCCGGGTTGAACCGAGCGTGACAGCACCAATCGCCTGGGTTTCACCCCGGGTGAACAACGCTGATCCGTGCGCCTTGGGCAGGATATCTACTTCGCAGGCAATCGCGCGAACGGTGCGGTTATCCCGCCCGTCGATACGCGGCTCACCCGCCAAGATACGGCCGCGAACGATCTGCTTCTCAAGGCTCTTGAAAATGTCCTTGATATCGTCTTCCGCAGGACCGTCTTCAGTCGCCAATTGGGCGACGACCTCGTCCTTAACCTGTCCGACACGCTCGTAGCGCGCGGTTTTCTCGGTAATGCGATACGCCTCGCCGAGCGGGCCTGAGGCGGCGGCTTCGACCGCTGCCACCAATTCGGCGTCGGCTTCCGGCGCCTGCCAGTCCCAGCGGGGCTTGCCTGCTTCGCTGACCAGCTCGTTGATCGCATTGATCACCGTCTGCATTTCCTGATGCGCATACAGCACCGCACCCAGCATCTGATCTTCGGTCAGCTCTTTGGCTTCTGACTCCACCATCAGCACCGCGTCCTTGGTACCGGCAACCACCATGTCGAGCTGGCTATCCGCCAACGCCGAATAGCTCGGGTTCAGGATGTAGCCACTGGCTTCCGTGAAACCGACGCGGGCACCGCCGATGGGACCATTAAACGGGGCACCGGAAAGCGCCAGTGCCGCAGACGTGCCGATCATGGCGGGGATGTCAGGGTCGGTATCTTTATCGGCCGACATCACCGTACACACCACCTGCACCTCATTCATGAAACCGTCTGCGAATAGGGGACGAATGGGTCGGTCGATCAGTCGTGAGGTGAGCGTCTCTTTCTCACTGGGCCGCGCTTCGCGCTTAAAGAAACCGCCCGGGATCTTACCGACCGAGTAGGTTTTCTCGATGTAATGCACGGACAGCGGAAAGAACGCCTGTCCTGGCTTGGCTTTTTGTTCAGCAACCACGGTACACAGCACGCTGGTGCTGCCCATGGTTACCATGACCGAGCCTGTCGCCTGTCGCGCAATACGGCCCGTTTCCAGCGTGACTTCATGGTCACCGTACTGGAAGGTTTTCTTCACTACATTCACTTGTTTTCTCCAAATATGACGAGGCCGGCTCTCGGCCGGCCCAGACTGGTCCTCAGCGGCGCAGACCCAACCGCTTAATCAATTCCGCATAGCGGGCGGTGTCTTTTTGCTTGAGGTAGTCGAGTAACTTTCGACGCTGGTTCACCATGCGAATCAACCCACGTCGTGAGTGGTGATCCTGAGCATGATCCTTAAAGTGAGACTGCAGTTGCTCAATGTTTGCTGTGAGCAGTGCGACCTGAACTTCCGGGGACCCGGTGTCGCCTTCAGACTGCTGATAATCCTTAACAATTTGTGCCTTGACGGCTGCTTCCAACGCCATGGTTCTTTCTCCAACCTGCTTGATGAATCGAGCCTATCCGTGCAGGTTTACAGACAGGTTCGTGGAACGGCTCTTGCCGCTTTTTTACTGGGCGAGAAGTCTCTTCGGGGCTAATTTCCCATCATCTCGCATATCGCCCACGCCGAGAAAAAGACCCCCCGCGTCAGCGATGCGCACCATACCACTCTGGGGCCCGTTTGGCACTAGTACTGGTTGGCCCTGCCGAATGTAAAAAGTTGCGGCCTCAGACAGTGAAAGACGGGGTAAATGCTGTATGCCCGATTCAATCGGCTGCAACAGTGCGTCCAGATCTGTATCGGTCCCGGACGCCTTCACCGCGGTCAACTGCTCCGGTGTCACGCAGTCATCGAGGGCAAAGGGTCCAGACTGGCATCGCCGCAGCGTTGCGACGTGCGCTGGCACACCCAGCGCAGCCCCGAGGTCTTCGGCCAAAGAACGAATATAAGTGCCTTTGCTGCAGCGGACCTTTACGCCAAGATGCACCTGCTCACCGGGCTCAAAAGACAACAGCTCGAAACAATAAACTTCCACCGGTCTGGCGTTACGCTCCACCTGCTCGCCCGCACGGGCGCGTTTGTAAAGTGGCTGTCCGTCGACCTTCAAGGCCGAGTACATGGGCGGCACCTGCTCGATAGCCCCGGTCAGCGTTGCCATCGCCTGAGTCACGGCGTCTTCCGTAAGGTGCGCCGCAGCGGACTGGGCAATCACCGCACCATCTGCATCTGCGGTGTCGGTGCCCACACCAAGCACAAAAGTACTCTCGTACCCTTTGTCGGCATCCAACAGAAACTGGGAGAACTTGGTAGCCTCGCCGAAACACAGTGGCAAAACGCCCGTGGCCAAGGGATCAAGGCTCCCGGTGTGGCCCGCCTTGGCAGCGCCGAAAAGGCGCTTGGCGTGCTGGAGCGCCGCGTTCGATGACATGCCGGCTGGCTTGTCTAGCACCAACAAGCCGTCTACCTGTCGCCCTTTCTTGCGACGCGCCACCGTCAGTCTGCCGGTTCTGAGGCGTCTTCGGGATCACCCGTATGGAGCTGCTCATCAGCGCGGCGCACCTCCCGGAGCAGTGTTTCCATGTCGCGACCCCGCCCGACACTCTCGTCAAAGCGAAAGCTGATTCTGGGGACAGTGCGCATGGTGGAGGCTTTGGCCAACTCGGACCGAAGAAAACCAGACACCTTAGACAGCACCGCCGTTACCTCCGCGCGCTCTTCACTCGACGCATCGTTCATCAGTGTGAAAAACACTTTGGCGTGGCTCAGGTCGCGACTCACCTCCACGCCTGTGAGGTTTACGGCCTGAACGCGAGGGTCTCGGACTGTGCTTTGCAACAGCCGCGCCAGCTCCTCGTGCAGGAAATGACTGACGCGCTGAGTTCTCTCAAACTCTCTGCCCATGCTGGCCAGAGTCAGAGACTGCGGGCGATTTCGTTGACGTCGAATACCTCAATGAGGTCGCCAACTTTCACATCGGTATAGTTCTTCACACCGATTCCGCACTCAGTCCCGTTGCGCACCTCGTTGGCATCATCCTTGAAGCGACGAAGCGACTCCAACTCGCCCTCGTAAATCACAAGGTTGTCACGCAGTACGCGGATAGGCTTGGACCGGTACACCGTGCCCTCGATCACCATACAGCCCGCAATCAAGCCAAACTTGGGAGAGCGGAAGGTGTCGCGCACCTCGGCGATGCCCACAATTTCCTCGCGCATTTCCGGAGACAGCATCCCCGAGAGCGCCGCCCGGACATCGTCGATGAGATCGTAGATCACATTGTAGTAACGAATCTCGATCCCCTCGTTTTCTGCTGCCGCGCGCGCCTTGCTGTCAGCACGGGCGTTGAAGCCAATGATGATGGCCGAGCTGGTCATCGCGAGGCTGATATCGGTCTCCGAGATACCGCCTACGCCGCCAGAGACGATGTTGACCTTCACTTCTTCGTTGCCGAGATCGGCAAGGGCGCCCTGCAAGGCCTCGAACGAGCCGCGCACGTCCGCTTTGATAATGAGGTTGAGCGTCTCGACAGATCCCGCCGTCATGGTCTCGAACATGTTGTCGAGCTTGGCCGCTTGCTGACGCGCCAGCTTAGAGGACCGCATCTTCTCCTGTCGGAAGTCGGCGACTTCACGCGCTTTCTTCTCATTTTCGACGGCCACAACGGGATCACCGGCGTCGGGCGTACCATCGAGGCCCAAAACTTCGACCGGGATACTCGGGCCCGCTTCCTGAATCGGCTGGCCATTTTCATCGAGCATGGCGCGCACACGTCCGTACTGCAGACCCGCGAGCACAATGTCGCCCTGCTTCAGCGTACCCTGCTGAATCAGCAGCGACGCAACAGCGCCCCGGCCTTTATCGAGCCGGGATTCGATCACAATGCCAGATGCAGGCACATCAGCCGGTGCCGTCAGCTCAAGCACCTCTGATTGCAGCAACAACGCATCCAGCAGGTCGTCGATGCCCTGCCCAGTATGCGCGGAGACCGGGATGAACTGTGTATCGCCGCCCCAATCTTCCGGAATCACCTCTTTCGCCGCCAGCTCAGTCTTCACGCGCTCGGGATCAGCACCTTCCTTATCGATCTTGTTGACTGCCACCACAATGGGCACATCCGCCGCTCGCGCGTGCTGGATCGCCTCTTCGGTCTGCGGCATCACGCCGTCATCAGCGGCGACCACCAAAATAACGATATCGGTCGACTTCGCACCCCGCGCGCGCATCGCGGTAAACGCGGCGTGACCGGGCGTGTCGAGGAAGGTGATCATCCCCTTATCTGTCTTCACGTGATAAGCGCCAATATGCTGGGTAATGCCGCCTGCCTCGCCGCTAGCGACGCGGGATTCGCGAATGTGATCGAGCAGGGACGTCTTACCGTGATCAACGTGGCCCATCACTGTGACGACAGGCGCTCTGGGCTCGGGCGTGCCTTCCTGACTGGCGAGGGTCTCTTCCAGGCGCTCCTCGACTTCTTCGGCGCTCTTCAGTACCACTCTGTGTCCGAGCTCCTCAACCACCAGCGTTGCGGTGTCCTGATCCAGCATCTGGTTGATGTTGGCCATCACCCCCAGATTCATCAGCTCTTTAATCACCTCGCCGGCTTTAACCGCCATTTGCTGGGCCAAGTCGCCGACGGTAATGTTTTCCGGAACATTCACGTCGTAGATAATTTTTTCAGTAGGCTGCTCAAAGGCATGCTGATTCGGCTCATCGGAGAGCTTCTTGCGGCGGCCTCCACGACGACGCGCAACGCCCGCCTCTGCTGCCTCAAGATCATTAATGGACAGGTTGTGACCGCGCTGCTTCCCGCGCGCACCGGGAACACTCCCGCGCTCTAAGCGGCCTTTACCCGGCCGGCGACGCAGCTCTTCCCGGGTCTTGGTGTTGTCGTCTTTTGACGGCGCCGCGTGCAAGCGCTTGGGCTGCTTGCGATCCGTATCCTTGGCAGCACCTTGCCCGGCTTTTTCCTCTGCCTGTCGTGCGGCCTCCTCGGCCCGCGCCTTAGCAGTGGCTTCAAGCTCCAGCTTCCGCGCCTGCTCCTCAGCCTTTCGACGGGAAGCTGCGCGCTGCCTGAGCAGCTCTGGATCATCAGTGTCAGCGGCAGTGTCCGTCGCGCCCGCTACTTCAGCGAGGACCGGTTCAGGCGTTGCCACCTGATCCGCCACTTCCTGAGCCGCGTCAGCGCTGACCTCAGCCTCTGCCTCGACGCCTTCTGCATCCTCTCGCTTGACATAGGTGCGCTTCTTGCGGACCTCGACGTTGACTGTCCGCTTGCCTGCGCCACCAGCACGCAGGGTGCTGACCGACTTGCGCTTGAGCGTGATTTTTTTGGGGGCACTGGCCCGCTCACCATGGCTTTTTTTCAGGTGCGCGAGCAGCGTCTGCTTATCTTCTTCAGACACCGCCTCATCGGCCGAGGCGTGGGGCAACCCCGCATCCTTCATTTGCGAGAGCAGTCGGTCCACCGATGCACCCACCGTCTCTGCCAATTGCTCTACTGTCACTTGTGCCATGTCTCTCTCCTTAACCGCTCAGTACCTGAAGTGCTACGCCGCATGAATCCGTCAAGCGGTGGCCTCTTCCTCCTCAGCGAACCAAGGGGCGCGGGCAGTCATAATCAGCTCTGCCGCGCGCTCTTCTGTCATGTCTTCAATATCCATCAAATCGTCAACGCCCTGCTCTGCCAGGTCTTCCATCGTGACAATGCCGTTACTGGCCAGTACATAGGCCAGATGCTTGTCCATGCCATCCATCGTCAGCAGATCTTCGGCAGGCTCGTTGGCGTCCAGCTCCTCCTCGGAGGCAATCGCCATCGTGAGCAATGCGTCTTTGGCGCGGGCCCGAAGCTCCTCAGAGATTTCCTCATCAAAGCCCTCGATCGCGTTCATCTCCTCAAGGGGGACGTAAGCGATCTCTTCCAGCGTGGTGAAACCCTCTTCGACCAGCACCGTGGCAATATCTTCATCGATATCCAGTGCAACCATAAACCGCTCTATCACTTCCCCGGCCTCGGTCTCTTGCTTTTCAATCGCCTCATCCACGCTCATCACATTGATGATCCAGCCGGTCAGATCGGAGGCAAGGCGCACATTCTGGCCCCCTCGGCCAATGGCCTGTGCGAGATTATCCTCTGCCACCGCGACTTCCATGGTCGAGTTGTCTTCATCCACGACGATGGATTCCACCTCAGCGGGTGACATGGCATTGATCACCAACTGCGCGGCGTTGTCGTCCCAGAGAATGATGTCAACGCGCTCGTTATCGAGCTCGTTCGATACCGCCTGTACTCTTGAACCCCGCATGCCGACGCAGGCGCCTACCGGATCAATGCGCTGATCGCCCGTCTTGACCGCAATCTTGGCTCTGGAGCCCGGGTCTCTGGCTGCCGCTCTGATTTGTATAACGCCCTCGGAAATTTCGGGGACCTCAATCTTGAACAGCTCCACCAGCATTTCCTGGCAAGCCCGCGACAAGATCAGCTGCGGACCGCGGGCTTCGGTATTGATTTCAGTCAGGATGGCCCGCACCCGGTCATTGATACGGAAGGTCTCACGGCCGACCAATTCCCCACGGGGCAAAAGCCCTTCGGCGTTATTCCCCAGATCCACAATGATATTGTCGCGAGTCACTTTCTTGACGGTGCCGGCCAACAGTTCGCCTTCCCGGCCCCGGTACTCATCCGCGATCTGGGCACGCTCGGCATCTCTGACACGCTGAACGATGACCTGCTTGGCGGTCTGCGCCGCAATCCGGCCAAAGTCGACATTTTCGACGACTTCTTCGTGGTAGTCGCCCGGCTGCAGTGCCGTGTTCACCTCTGCGGCCTCTTCGGTCGTAAATTGTGTGCCCAGTAGCGCGAGTTCAGTGTCTGGCATCACCAACCACTGGCGCTTGGTCACGTAGTCGCCGGATTCTCGGTCAATCGTGACCTGAATGTCGGCCTCTTCGTCGTAGCGTTTCTTGGTGGCAGTGGCCAGGGCCAGCTCTATCGCTTCGAAGATAATGTCCTCCGAGACACCCTTCTCAGTTGATACCGCCTCAGCAACCATCAAAATTTCTTTGTTCATCGTTTCACTCTCGCGTTAATAGAACGCCACCCAGTGGTTGGCTTTCCTGCGGGGTAGCACCCCTTCACTTCTTGCCCTGACCGATATCCAGCCGGGGAAACACCCTCGCGCGATCCACGGACCGCAAGGGCAGCTCAAATTCCTGATCGTCTAACACCACGACCACTGTCTCGTTGTTGACCGCAAGCAGGATCCCCTTGAAGCGACGCCTGCCTTCAACGGGCAACCTTAGCCGGACATCGACCATTTCCCCTACATAGGGGAAATAATGCTCGGGACTGAACAGCAACCGGTCCACCCCGGGTGAGGACACCTCTAGGGTGTACTCACTGCTGATGGGATCCTCAACGTCCAGCACCCCACTCACCTGATGACTGACCGCGGCACAGTCATCCACGCTAATGCCCTCGTCGGCCTCTATATAAAGCCGCAGCGTGGGACGTTTGCCCGGGGAAATGAGTTCAATTCCCCACAGCGCATACCCCATCGCCTCCACCGTCGGCTGCAAAAGCTGCGTCAATTGCGCTTCCTTGCCCGACATGCCTGTGTCCTCCCGGCCACTTTTCCTTCGGCCACAAAAAAGCCCCAAAAGGGGCTTCCGAGGCGATGACGAGCGAGCAACAAGCTGCCATCGAATTGGTAGCGGGGGCCGGATTTGAACCGACGACCTTCGGGTTATGAGCCCGACGAGCTACCAGGCTGCTCCACCCCGCATCAATACTCTCACTGAACGCCCCCTTTCAAGCGGCTAAGCCAAGTTGCTTATTCACCGCAGGCGTCACGGTAGTGCATGCACTACAAACTGAGGCGCGGGAGTATAGGAACCGCGGACCACGCCGTCAACCCGCACAAAAACCGGCCCCATTGATTAAAAAATCGCCACCCTCGGTTCGGTAAACGAAGTGGGAACTGGATACCGCAGACTGGCCGCAAAATAAAAAGCCCCGTGACCGGGGCTTTTCGTTTTCAATATTGGTGCGGAAGGCGGGACTTGAACCCGCACAGCCAAAGGCCACTACCCCCTCAAGATAGCGTGTCTACCAATTCCACCACTTCCGCTTGTTAATCGGTCACTGCCCGCTGGACGGGGGTGCATCGTCAAAGGGAATATCCCCCTCTGACCCAAAATCGGTATCAGGCACGTCGCTGTCAGGAACCTCGGTCTCGACCGTTTCGTAAACCGGCACCTCGAATCCAAGGTCATCCTCACTCGCGGTGCGGTTGTCCGCAATCACAGCCAGACCGAAACTGCTGACAAAGAAGATTGCCGACAGCCATGCAGTCATCCGGGTCAGCGCGTTGCCGCTACCCCCGCTGCCAAACAGCGTCTGTGACGCACCCGCGCCGAAAGAGGCGCCAATATCGGCTCCTTTACCCCGTTGCAGCAAGATCAGCGCAATAAGCGCCAAAGCAACCAGCAAATGTACCATCAGCGTTATCTGTTCCATGACTCTTTCCAGTCCGCGCCGGTCACCGACGCCTCACGTAGGGCGCGAGATAATACCGGTCACGTATCCCTGCCGCAACTGAACTAGTGCGCCTGTCGAATCGCCTCGGCAATGCCGTCCGCCAGACGATGGTTCTCCCCCGCATCGGCACCCTCAATCATCACCCTGATGAGCGGCTCAGTGCCCGAGGCCCGGAGAACCAAACGCCCCCGTCCTGACAAAACCTCTTCCACCCTCTTACTCTCGGCCACCGCGGCCTCGCAGTCTTCCAGCACAAACCCCTCGGGGACCGACACGTTGATCAGTGTCTGGGGTAACTTGTGGAGTGCGCTTTTCAGCGCCAAAAGGCTCTCACCCGCAGCCGCCATGGCCGCCACGACCTGGAGCGCGGCCACGATACCATCTCCGGTGGTGGTGAGATCGCCACAAATAATGTGTCCCGAAGCCTCGCCGCCCAGAGACCAGCCGCGCTCCGCCATCTGCTCGAGCACATAGCGGTCTCCCACCTTCGCACGCACCAATTCAATGCCCTTATCTGCCAGTGCCTGCTCGAGACCCAAGTTGGACATCAGCGTGCCCACCACACCTTCAGGCGGCTGTCCTCGCTGCACGCGATCCTTGGCAATGACATAGAGGAGCTCATCGCCATCCACCACACTACCGTCCGCGGCAACGCACTGAACGCGGTCTCCATCGCCGTCAAACGCGACGCCGAGATCCGCCTGTTCGCTCAACACCCGTGCTTGCAGTGCGGCCGGCGATGTCGACCCGACATCGCGGTTGATGTTGTAGCCATCCGGTTCGGCACCCATTACCACCACGGTTGCGCCCAACTCGGTGAAAACCTGAGGCGCGACCTGGTAGGTGGCGCCATGGGCACAGTCGAGGACCAACCGCAGCCCTCTTAAGCTCAGCGCCTCGGGGAACGTATTCTTGCAGAACTCCACATACCTGCCCGGTGCATCCACCATCCGCGAGGCCTTGCCCAACTGGGCTGAAGGCACGGTATCCATGGGCTCTGACAGCATGCGCTCAATCTCGAGTTCAAGATCATCCGAAAGCTTGGAGCCCTCAGCGTCAAAGAATTTGATGCCGTTATCGGTATAGGCATTGTGGGAGGCACTGATGACGATCCCGGCCGAGGCTTTTTGACTGCGGGTCAGCATGGCCACCGCGGGCGTAGGCATGGGTCCCAGCAGCGTGACACGGGCCCCTGCCGCGACCAGTCCTGCCTCAAGCGCTGACTCAAACATGTAGCCGGACACCCGGGTGTCCTTGCCGATCAATACGTGGGTCTGACGCTCGGCCGAGGCGAATACGCGCCCGGCCGCCCATCCGAGCTTGAGCATAAAATCCGCCGTAACCGGGTATTTACCCACCTCACCGCGAATACCGTCGGTTCCGAAAAACTGTCTGCTCATGAGTGTTGGCTCTGGCTCAGCATTTGCCTCGTTGTTTGCCACATCGATAGCGCATCGAATGTGGCGGCGACATCGTGAGCTCGCACTATACGCGCCCCGCGCTCTACTGCCATCAGCGCCAAGGCGACGCTGGCAACCATACGCTGCTCTGGCGGTCGATCGAGCACGCTGCTGATCATCGATTTGCGTGACAGGCCCACCAGCACGGGCTGTCCTATGCCTTGCAGCTCGGATAGCCGTGCGAGCAGCTCAAAGTTTTGCTCAGCCGTTTTGCCAAAGCCAAAACCCGGATCAATGATCACCCGATCAAGATCAATGCCAACCGCAGTCACATCCGCCAGGCGCTGGCGCAAGAATTCAGCGATGTCCTGCACCACATCGCTATAGGTGGGTGCCGTCTGCATCGTGTCCGGTTCCCCCTGCATGTGCATCACGCAGAGCGCCAGACCGCTATCCGCCGCAGTCGGCAGCGCCTGTGGGCGTTGGAAGCCACGCACGTCATTCAGGAGACCCGCTCCGCACCGGGCGGACTCCCTCATCACGCTGGGGGTGCTGGTATCCACCGAAATGATCGTGTCGCAGTGCCGGGCGAGCGCTTCCACCGCAGTGACGACCCGGTCCAATTCCTCGGCTTCGCTAACCACAGCGGCGCCGGGCCGAGTCGACTCGCCTCCGACATCCAGAATGTCGGCACCCTCCGCCAGCATTTGCTCGGCGCGCGTGAGGAGGGCGTCGGTGTCGACGTGCCCATCGCGGTACAGCTGTCCGCCATCGGAAAAAGAGTCTGGAGTGACGTTGAGCACCCCCATGATGCGCGGACGGCTAAGATCTAGCGTGCGCGCACCACAGGCGATGGTGTTGACCATCTCGGGGAAATAGTTGCTTCGCGGTGAGCCGTGGCGACCGGATCAGTGCTCGGTCGCGGCGCCGCCAATCGGGTTGCCGGCTGACTCGGGCTCTCCTTCATCGGGAGGCGTACCTTTGTCATCGCCCGACCAGCCAGACGGCGGACGAGGCGCCTTCCCTTCCATAATGTCGCCGATCTGCTCGGAATCGATCGTCTCGTACTGCATCAGGGCATCCGCCATCATATCGAGCTTGTCGCGATTGTCCTCGAGCAGCTGGTGCGCCTTGTCGTAGCACTCGTCAATGATGTTGCGTACTTCCCGATCAATCGCGAGCGCCGTCTCATCCGACATCGCCTTGGAGGGTTGCGCTGCACTGCGGCCCAAAAAGACTTCCTCACCACCCTCGTCATACATCAGCGGCCCCATGCTCTCGGACAGGCCCCACTTGGTCACCATATTCCGCGCCACTTCGGTCGCACGCTGAATGTCGTTTGAAGCACCGGTGGTAATGCCGTCCTTGCCCAGTGTCATCTCCTCGGCCACGCGGCCACCGAAGAGGCTCGTGATTTGCGAAATAATATGGCGACGGCTATGGCTATAGCGGTCTTCCTCGGGGAGGAACATGGTCACGCCCAGCGCACGGCCCCGTGGAATAATCGACACCTTGTAAACCGGGTCATGCTCGGGCATTAATCGGCCGACAATGGCATGCCCCGCCTCGTGGTACGCCGTGTTGCGCTTTTCCGCCTCGGACATCACCATCGACCGGCGCTCGGCACCCATCATGATTTTGTCTTTGGCCAACTCAAACTGGTTCATACCCACTAGACGCAGGCCGCCTCGGGCGGCAAATAGTGCCGCCTCGTTGACGAGATTGGCCAAATCCGCACCTGAGAACCCTGGCGTCCCGCGCGCGATTTTCGAGGAATCGACATCCTCTGAAAGCGGCACCTTGCGCATGTGCACCTTGAGTATCTGTTCTCGCCCGCGAATGTCGGGCAGACCCACCACGACCTGACGGTCGAATCGGCCCGGTCGCAGCAGAGCGGGGTCCAGTACGTCTGGTCGGTTGGTCGCGGCGATCACAATCACGCCGTCATTGAGTTCAAAACCGTCCATCTCCACAAGGAGTTGGTTAAGGGTCTGCTCACGCTCATCGTGACCGCCACCCAAGCCCGCACCGCGATGGCGGCCCACCGCATCGATCTCGTCGATAAAAATGATACAGGGCGATTGCTTTTTGGCCTGCTCGAACATGTCGCGAACCCGGGACGCACCGACACCCACGAACATCTCGACAAAGTCAGAGCCTGAGATAGAAAAAAACGGCACCTTGGCCTCGCCGGCAATCGCCTTGGCGAGCAGGGTCTTACCGGTTCCGGGCTGGCCCACCATGAGCACGCCACGCGGGATCCGGCCGCCCAGCTTCTGGAACCGACTGGGGTCGCGCAGGAACTCAACCAACTCCTGCACGTCCTCTTTGGCTTCCTCAACCCCCGCCACGTCGGCAAAGGTCGTGGTGATCTGGTCTTCACCCAAGAGCTTGGCTTTACTCTTGCCAAAGCTCATCGGGCCGCCCCGACCGCCTGCGCCGCCTTGCATTTGCCGCATAAAGAACATGAACACCGCAATAATGAGCAGGATCGGGAAGCTCGCGATCAGCAATTGCGTCCAGACGGACTGTTGCTCGGGCTGCTTGCCCTCGACCGTCACGTCGTGTGCCAGGAGGTCATCCATCAGCTTCGGGTCTTCGACCATGGGCCGGATGGTTTCGAAGCTGCTGCCGTCTTTGCGCTGGGCCGTAATGGTCAGGCCATCAACCAGCACTTTGGACAGCCGGTCGGTCTGGACTTCGCGGATAAATTCGGAGTAACCCACCTGCTCGGTGGCGCTACGCAGATTGAAATTATTGAAAACCGAGAGCAGTACCGCGGCGATCAATAGCCACAGCAGCAGATTCTTAGCCATATTGTTCACAACGAGTCCTCTCGGTTCCGGGTCGCGCGTGTCTCGCGCGGCCACACAGTATAACGCTTTGGCCGAAAACCCCTAAATCCACTGTTTTTCCAGCACTTTCCCTTGAATTGGGGGCCATTTGGGCCATTTCAACCCCTGTGGCTCCCGGTTCTGGGCTCTCAGCAACGCCGCTACGGGCCGCAGCTCGGCGTCACTCGCCGCCTTTGAACCCGGAAGCCACCACATACACCTCGCGGGATCTCGGTCGCGAAGCCGCTGGCTTACGAGTGACTACGCGGGTGAAGCACCCGCGGATCTCGCGGAACCAGGCCTCAAAACCCTCGCCCTGAAACACTTTGGCGATAAAGGCACCACCCGGTGCCAGCGAGGTGCGGGCCAATTCCGTCGCCAACTCCACCAAATACATGGCCCGCGGCTGATCCACCTCGGTCAAACCACTCATATTCGGGGCCATATCAGAGAGCACAACATCCAACGGCTGGTTATTCAGCGCCGCCATGATGCGGTCGTAGGTCTCCTGCTCCGTAAAGTCACCCTGGACGAAACGCACGTCGGGCAGGGTGTCCATAAGCAAGATATCGCTCGCCACCATGCGGCCATGAACGCCGACCCACTCACCCGCAACTTGGGACCAACCACCCGGCGCGCTGCCGAGATCCAGCACCGACATGCCGGGACGACTGATCCGGTCTTTGTCATTGATCTCCATGAGCTTGTAGACGGCCCGGGAGCGGTAACCCTCTTTTTGCGCGCGCTGTACGTAGACATCGTCATGATGCTCCTTCAACCAGGCCCGGCTTGATGATTTTTTCTTACCCATCTTCCCTGTCGCATCCCACCTGCGCGCACAACATAGCGTTACACTAGACAGAGTGTACCGTGATTAACCGTCGAGCCCTCCATGACCCCTCCCAGCAGTAAGGAGTTACGCCAACTCCGCGCACAGGCCCATTCCCTCAAACCCATCGTCACTGTCGCCGGGAAAGGGCTGGCGCCGTCGGTTTTGGAAGAGCTCGATCGCGCACTCAATGACCACGAGTTGATCAAGGTCAAGGTGGCGGTTGGTGATCGCGAGCAACGCGAGTCCGTTATCGCAGAGCTCTGTACTGAGAGTGAGGCCTACCTAGTGCAACGAGTCGGCAACATTGCAACGTTGTTGAGACCGAACCCCCAGGCTGACCCTAGAAAGTCCAATCTGCATCGCAGCCGATGACCCCGTAAGCCATGGCCGACATTCTCGAATTCCCCACGCGTGAAAAGCAGGCCTTCTCCTTTTTACAGGAACAGCTCTCTCAGTTACTCAGAAGCAAAGGCGCTGACCAGACCCTGATCGACTTCGCGATTGCGTCCCTGACCGATGCCTATGGGGAGCTCCAGAAGGAGTCGGACTGCCACTTTGAGGTGCGCCTGCCAGGTCAGATGACCCAACAGGAAGCCTCGAGGCTTCAGGAGGATATCGGAGCAGGTATCGAACAACTGCGAAAGGAACACCACGATCTGACGCTGAGATTGGCCGCACGTCTCATGCTCACCGAATTGCGACTGTTCCAGCGCGAGCGAGAAGACTAAGGCGGAGGGCCAAAAAGCGCCGAGAAAGCGCCCAAAAAATGTCCTCGCCGCGAGTGCCTGTGTCGCCCTGCTGTTAACAGGGCGAGCCTTACACCAAGAAAGCAGTGACCTGGAAGGTCACCCATGTGGCTAGCCAGGCAAGGCACAGGTAGGCGATCACCATACGAAGCGCCAATTTCCACGAGTTGGCCTCTTTGGCCAGAATGGCCACCGTGGAAACACACTGCAAGGCAATGGCGAAAAAGACCAGCAGTGCCAACCCCGACCCCAGCGGTAAGGCGCTGGCTTGCACCTGCTCGACCAGCGGCACGATATTGTCCTCGGCCCCTTCAATACCCATGATGGTGCCCAACGTCCCGACAAACACCTCTCTCGCGAGGAAGGCACTGACAATCGCCACTCCATAGCGCCAGTCTAGACCCAGCGGCTGAAAGACCGGTTCAATCCACTGCCCTAGCATACCTAACCAGGACCCGCCCAAATCCGCGCCCTGATTCGGGAAGTAGCCCAAAATCCAGATCACCACAGTCACACCCAAAATAACGGCACCCGCCTTGGTCACAAAGTGCTTGGCACGCTGTACGGATTTTCTCGCGATAGGCACCAGTGCCGGGATGCGGTAGGCCGGCAGTTCCATCATGAAGGGCATCTGACCTTGGGCAGGCGACAACCGGTTGACCAAGCCTGCGATGATGAGACCTGCGGCCATACCGAAGACATAGATCGCGAAGAGCGTCAGTCCCTGCCAGCCGATCAGGCCCCCGAATACGGTCTCTCGCGGGATAAAAATGGCGATCAGCAGGGTGTACACAGGCAATCTTGCGGAGCAGGGCATCAGCGGAATCGCGAGATAGGTTAGAAATCTTGCTCGCGGGGATTCGATCGAGCGCGCGGCATAGATAGCGGGAATCGCGCAGGCTACACCGGACAGCATCGGAATAAAGCTTTTACCGCTAAGACCAAAAAACCGCAGTGGCTTGTGGCAAATCAGGGCGGCCCGGGCGAGGTAACCGGAATCCTCGAGCAGACCGATGACAAACGTCAGGACAAAAATCTGTGGAACAAACACTAGAAACGCACCAATCCCGCTGAACACCGCGTCCGCGACAAAGTCGGCGAGCACGCCGTCGCCGATCAACGGCAAGATCCAGCCACCCAGACCAATGACGCCTGCCTCCACTGCATCCATGGCCGGTGCTGACCAGGTGAAGATGGACTGAAAAAGAATCAGCATAATCAGGGAAAAAATCAGGCCACCGGAGAGTGAGCCGAGGAAGAATCGATCTAACCGAGATTGGGTTCGCAACAGTTCATCGGCTGGCGCCCCGAACTGCTCTGCCAGGCGGTGCGCCTCGGCATAGAGTTCATCGTCGGCAGCCCCACCCTCGCTCGCCAAAATCGGGTTGTCGTCCGCAGTGCACGACGGTGCTATCTCGTCAGGCAGAGATATCAAACCCGAGATGATCGCGTCGAGCCCGTCCCCGGTGCGTGCTGATACCACCAACACAGGCGCACCAATGGCTTGTGATAACCCCTCTGCATCAATATTCAATCCGTGGCGCTTGAGAATGTCGCCCATGTTGGCGACCACCGTGACGGGGCGCCCCTGACGTTGGCAGGCGTCGACCACCTGCAGGCAGAAGAAAAGGCTTTTCTCCAATCGCGTGGCATCAACGACACACAGCACGTGCTCCATGTCTGGATCAGCGAGCGACGTGTCGAAATGCCCAACGGCGACGCGCTCCTCCTCCGAGATCGGTCTCAGGGAGTAGGTGCCGGGAAAATCCACCAAGTCGAGTTCCGGCAGCTTCGCCAGACGGCCGATCGAGAGATCCACCGTGATACCGGGGTAATTTGCGACCCGCTGATTCAAGCCGGTGAGTCGGTTGAACAGCGCGGTCTTGCCCGAATTGGGTGTGCCGACCAGCAAAACACTAGGCATGAGGGGACGCTCCCACCGGCCGCACCAGCACCTGCTCCGCCAACTCCTGATCAAGGCAGTAAGTCGCGTTACTCACGCGAAAAACCCGGGGCGCACCAAATCCCGGCTGCTGCTGACAGGAAATCTCCTCGCCCGAGTGAAAACCAAACTCCTGCAATCGGCCGCGGTAGCGGTCGCTCAAGGTATCGGTGAATCCGATTAACTCAGCTGACGTATTGAGCGGCAAATCCCAGAGGGTGAGGGTGTCGATCGTTGCGGCCACAAAGGGCTCCCGCGCTAAAACGCGGATCATACGACCAATGAGAATGATTTTCAGTAAGTCTAGAGATGTTCGACGGTGTCGATCTCGTAAGTCACGTCCCCACCCGGGGCATTCACGGTGACCTCATCGCCCTCCATTTTCCCGACCAATGCGCGGGCGATAGGAGAGTTCACCGAAATCAGATTGGCTTTGGCGTCTGCCTCATCCTCTCCCACGATCCGGTAGGTGACGGTGCGATCGTCATCAACGTTGATCAACGTCACCGTGACGCCAAACACCACCTTGCCCGAGGCCGGGATGGTCGTCACGTCGATGATCTGGGCGTGGGACAGCTTGTGCTCGAGCTCCTGAATCCGCCCCTCAGCAAAGCTCTGTTGCTCTCTGGCCGCATGGTATTCGGCGTTCTCTTTCAGATCACCGTGCTCACGCGCTTCGGCGATCGCCTGCGTGATCCGCGGGCGATCTACCTTCTTAAGGCGCTCAAGCTCCTCTCTAAGGGCCTGCTCGCCCTGCACTGTCATGGGAACGCGGTTCATACGGCGATGCTCTCGTGTAAATCCTGAAGACGCCGCACGGTGATATCTGTCTCCTGCTCCAGCGCCATGCACACCGCCTCGGCAGCAGCTAATGTCGTGGTGTAAAACACGCTGTGCTGCTCGGCGCTGGCACGGATCGAAGCCGAATCCATAATGGCGCGGCGACCCTCTGTCGTATTAATAATCATGGCGGCTTCATCGTTCTTGATCAAATCAACGATGTGCGGGCGACCCTCGGCCACCTTGTTCACCGTGCGGACTGCCAGCCCCGCTGCTTCCAGCGCGCTCGCGGTGCCACCGGTGGCCGCCAGCGTGAAGCCCTGAGCGACCAATCTTTTTGCCACCTCCACCGCTGCCGGCTTGTCGGCGTCACGCACACTGATCAAACACAAGCCGGAGGTTGGCGGATCATCGCCAGCACCCAGCTGCGCCCGGGCGAAGGCCGCAGCAAAGGTCTCCCCGGTGCCCATGACCTCACCCGTGGATTTCATCTCGGGGCCCAGGATGGGGTCGGTGCCCGGGAACTTGTTAAAGGGCAGTACTGCCTCTTTCACACTGTAATAGGGCGGGACGATTTCTTTTGTCACACCCTGACTCTTGAGACTTTGACCCGCCATGCAGCGTGCCGCGACCTTGGCCAGCGACACACCAACTGCCTTGGAGACAAAAGGCACCGTTCGCGAGGCGCGCGGATTGACCTCGATCACATAGATCTCATCGTCCTGCCAGGCCAACTGCACGTTCATCAATCCACACACGCCGAGTTCCAGCGCCATTTTGCGCACCACATCGCGCATCGCTTCCTGCACATCGGCCGGTAAGCTGTAAGGGGGCAATGAACAGGCCGAGTCACCGGAGTGCACGCCAGCCTGCTCGATGTGCTGCATGATGGCGCCAATCACGACCTGCTCGCCGTCACTCACGGCATCGATGTCCACCTCGATCGCCGCACTGAGGAAACGATCCAGTAACACGGGTGAGTCCTCGGAGACCCGCACGGCATCGTTCATGTAGCGAAGCAGGTCTTCCTCGCGATACACGATTTCCATCGCGCGACCGCCGAGGACATAGGATGGCCGCACCACCAGCGGGTACCCAATCTCCGCTGCCGCCGCGACCGCCGCTTCGACACTGCGCACCGTGGTATTCGCGGGCTGGCGGAGCGACAGGTCCTGAATCATTTGTTGGAACCGCTCCCGGTCCTCTGCGCGATCGATTTGGTCTGGCGTGGTGCCGATGATGGGCACACCCGCCGCCTCAAGCGCGCGGGCCAGCTTGAGCGGTGTCTGGCCACCAAACTGTACGATCACGCCGGTGGGCTGCTCGAGCTCTACGATCTCGAGCACATCCTCGAGCGTGACCGGTTCAAAGTAGAGTCGATCCGAGGTGTCGTAGTCAGTCGATACCGTCTCGGGGTTACAGTTGACCATGATGGTCTCGTAACCATCCTCGCGCATGGCCAGCACCGCATGGACGCAGCAATAGTCGAATTCGATCCCCTGCCCGATGCGGTTGGGACCGCCACCGAGCACCAAAATTTTCTTGCGGTCACTGGGTGCCGCCTCACACTCCTCTTCATAAGCGGAGTACATATAGGCGGTCGAGGCCGCAAATTCGGCGGCGCAAGTATCGACTCGCTTGTAGACAGGTCGGATATCCAGCGACCATCGACGCTCCCGCACTGCAGATTCGGTTGCGCCCAATACATCGGCGATCCGTTTGTCGGAGAAGCCTCGGCGCTTGAGCCCCCACATGAGGCTGTGATCAATCCCGTCGGCGGTCAGTCCGGAGAGCTTTGATTCCCAGCGCACAAGGTCGTCGATTTGTATGAGGAACCAGGGGTCGACACCCGAGTAGCCGTAAATCTCTTCCAACTCGAACCCGGCACGGAAGGCATCTGCGAGATACCAGATACGATCGGCTCCCGGGTTCGTCAGGCGATCCACCAGCTCGGAGCGGGAGTCTTCATCCACCACCTGCATGCGCGGTTCAAAACCGGCCGACCCGACCTCGAGTCCGCGCAGGGCTTTTTGCAACGACTCCTGAAAAGTGCGCCCGATGGCCATCACTTCGCCCACCGATTTCATTTGGGTGGTCAGTCGCGGATCAGCCGTGGCAAATTTTTCAAAGGCAAAGCGTGGGATCTTGGTCACCACGTAGTCGAGCGCCGGCTCAAACGAGGCAGGGGTCACGCCACCTGTAATGTCGTTCTCAAGCTCATCAAGCGAGTAGCCCACCGCCAGCTTTGCTGCCACCTTGGCAATCGGGAAGCCGGTGGCCTTAGACGCCAGCGCCGATGAGCGTGAAACCCGCGGGTTCATCTCAATCACCACCAGTCGGCCGGTATCGGGGCACTGGCCAAACTGGACATTCGACCCCCCTGTCTCCACGCCGATCTCGCGCAACACCGCCAACGAGGCGTCGCGCATGATCTGGTATTCCTTGTCGGTCAAGGTCTGGGCGGGCGCAACGGTAATGGAGTCACCGGTGTGAACACCCATGGCGTCAAAATTTTCAATCGAGCAGACAATGATGCAATTGTCGTTTTTGTCCCGGACAACCTCCATCTCATATTCTTTCCAGCCGATCAGAGACTCATCAATCAGCAGCTCGGTGGTGGGTGACAGCTCCAATCCTCTGAGACAGATTTCTTCAAACTCATCGCGGTTGTAGGCGATACCGCCGCCGGAACCGCCCATGGTGAACGAGGGTCTGATAATGCAGGGGAAGCCGATCTCCTCATGCACCTGCCAGGCTTCCTCCATACTATGAGCGAGCCCAGCGCGAGGGGTTTCAAGTCCGATGCGACGCATCGCGACGTCAAATTTTTCGCGGTCTTCGGCTTTATCGATGGCTTCCTGTGTGGCGCCGATCATCTCCACGCCAAACTTTTCCAAGACCCCCTCGGAGGCGAGCTTCAGTGCGCAATTGAGCGCGGTCTGCCCGCCCATGGTGGGCAGCACCG
>CBFHIW010000005.1:0-64835 GCA_965656065.1 Luminiphilus sp.
CGCCTGCAGTGGAGCAGGATCTACCCCAAGCGACATGGGATCAGCATGCTGCCACCGGTCGCCGGGCAAGCCGGTTTCAGCGACGCTGGCACCCGCCACGAGTAAACAGTAAGCAAGCCCTAGCGAACCCAGTATCACGCCGCGCGGCCCGACAACTGTCCTAGTCGTGACATTTTTCGCTGACCCAGCGTTCATATTGCGACGTCCTCAATCGACCAAGTCATCATCTTTTTAAATTCCTCATTTGGCGTAGTCAAATAATAGCCGCAACCGGTCGGTCGGCGTCAGTAGCAACCCCGTATACTGAGCGATATGCCTGCCGCGCTCGACATTCTCCAGCAAACCTTCGGTTACCCCAGCTTTCGCGGCCCCCAGGAAACGATTATTCAAACGATCGTCGAGGGAGATGACGCACTCGTATTGATGCCCACCGGCGGCGGAAAATCGTTGTGTTACCAGATTCCCGCGCTAGTCAGGCCCGGCTGCGGCGTTGTGATCTCGCCTTTGATTGCGCTGATGCAGGACCAGGTTAACGCCATGCGCGAGCTGGGGGTGCGGGCGAGCTTTCTGAATTCAACCCTCGATGCGGCCACCGCGGCTGATGTGGAACGCGCACTGATTGAGGGTGAGCTAGACCTGCTGTACATCGCTCCGGAGCGGCTGACCCAAAGCCGAACGCTGGACTTACTCAAACGCTGTGAGATCGCGCTGTTTGCGATTGACGAGGCGCACTGCGTCTCACAGTGGGGCCATGATTTTCGGGCTGATTACCTGCAGCTGAGTTTGCTGCACGAGCAGTTCCCTGCCGTGCCGCGCATAGCACTCACCGCCACCGCCGATGAGCAAACCCGGCACGAGATTGCGGCGCGCCTGCAACTCGAGGATGCCGCCCGCTTTGTGGTGGGCTTTGACCGGCCTAACATTCGCTACCGCATTGGCCTAAAGCACAATGCCCGGCAGCAGCTGCTGGCGTTTCTTAAAAGCGAGCACCCGAATGACGCCGGCATTGTTTACTGCTTGTCGCGCAAGAAAACCGAAGAGACGGCCAGCTGGCTGGCCACTCAAGGGTTTACCGCCCTGCCCTACCACGCAGGCCTCCCAGCAGAAGAGCGCGCAGCGCACCAGGCGCGCTTTTTACGCGAGGAGTCGGTGGTGATGGTGGCCACCATTGCCTTTGGCATGGGCATCGACAAGCCCGACGTGCGCTTTGTCGCGCACCTCGACTTACCCAAGACCATCGAGGCCTACTATCAGGAGACCGGTCGCGCCGGCCGCGATGGCGCACCGGCCAACGCCTGGATGATTTATGGCCTGCAGGATGTGATCAAACTGCGGCAAATGATGCAGAGCTCCCAAGGTAGTGAGCAGCACAAACGCATTGAACAGCACCGGTTGAACGCCATGCTGGGCCTGTGTGAGATCACCAGCTGTCGGCGCCAGGCGTTGCTCGACTATTTTGGGGAGACCTACTCCGAGCCCTGTGGTAACTGCGACAGCTGCTTGGAGCCCGCCCAAACCTGGGACGCCACCGAGGCCTGCCGCATGGCGCTGAGCGCCGTGGCCCGCACCGGAGAGCGCTTTGGCGTAAACCACTTGATCGATGTACTCAAAGGCAAAGAGACCGACAAGATCTGGCAGTTTGATCACCACCACTTACCCACTTTTGGGGTCGGTGACGCGCTGGATAACAATCAGTGGCGGTCAGTATTCAGGCAGCTTGTGGGCCGGGGCTATTTATCGGTCGACCTGCAGGGCTATGGCGCGCTCAAACTGCAAGAAAAATGTCGGCCACTGCTGCGCGGCGAGTGCGACATTGCGCTGCGCCTGGACCAAAAGCAAAAGGTGGCCAAGCGGCAAACCAAAACCCCGCTCCCCGACGACATCAATGTGGCTCTATGGGAAGCACTGCGGGAATGCCGGCGCGAACTCGCCGAGGAACAAGGTGTGCCGCCGTATGTGATTTTTCATGACAGCACGCTGGTAGAAATGTGCTCGGTGGCACCCAAAACGCTTGATGCCTTCTCGAAGCTCTCCGGCGTGGGCGAGCGCAAACTCATGAAGTATGGCGAGGCGTTTATTGCGGCCATCAAAACCGTCGAGCAAGAGCAGTTCGGTTAGCGCCCGCCGTGACCGCACCGCCAAAAACGAACTCGTTTGATGTGCTGGCGCAGTACCACCCGCTGATCATCGAGGGCATGGGCGGCTACGACTCCCGGGACCCCGAGCCCGTCGCCCAGCAGATTGCATCGCAGTTAAGTGAGCGGTGGCGGGGTCAGCCTCCACCAAACCCGTCATGCTGCTTACACAGGGTGACCCGATCGAGGAGCGGGGTATCTCAGCGATTACCCGCGGTGTGGCAGCGGCACTCGAATTACCTCGGGCAATGGCATTCCTCGACCCCAGAATCGCCGACTACCACAAACCCAATGCAGATCATCACGGGGTGATCCTTGAGATCCCCTACTCGGCACTCACAAACCTGCTAGGGCGCGAGCGCGCTGGTGTGATGAGCACGCTGGAGCAGGCCGTTGATGCGGCCGTGGCCGAGAAGGGTCAGCAGCGCGAGGCCGAGGGTAAAGCCCCCCTGCAAAGCTACTATCGTCATTTCGCCCTGCTTCAGGAAGTCACCAAAGCCGCGTGCAATGTGATCTGTGGCGACCTTACCGTCGCGCATACCAGTGCGGATATCAGCGCGTTTTCCGTCACGAGTTTTTACCAGGTGGGGCTGTCGTTGGGGCTAATCAATGCCGATCAGATCATGCCGTATAAGGGCTGACAGTAAGGCATCGTTACCTTTGGCACTATTTAGTTTCTATCGTGCTCACAGGTGAAATACCGCATACTGCTTGCCCCTGCCCAGAGAGTCCTGTGATGCAAATTGTCAAATCAAGCATATATTCGTTGTCCTTGTTCACCTCCATGCTCATCGCGCTAACACTGCACACGCAACACTCAGAGGCATTTGGTGTAGACATTTGCTTCAACGACACGTCGGTTGATCCTGACTCCATACGCAACTGTATTGGCGTTGGTGAAGCCTGTCGGAAACAGCCCTTAGAGGCTGCCAAAGCAGTGAGGTGTCGCGTTAAAGCTACGGCAGATAGCCTTAGTGGCCTTACTGGCACCAACGCAATAATCGGCGGTCGAAGCCTCGTCCACAGCGACTCAGTTTATGCTATGGCGCAACTGCTTGGATATTCGCCTTGGCAGGCTTATCAGATCCTGATCTATGCAGAGGCGACTGATCAATCTAGCTACGAGCCTTTTGATCAGCGTGGACTGCTCATGATGTCGCCCGAATCAATGGAAGCCTGTTACGAGCAAGACATGGGGTCTGAGCAGGCTTGCTTGGCCATTACACCACTTGTACTAGGCCTCTATAAGTTTAACGACACTAACGGTGGCCAATTACTGCACGAACACCCCCGCTATGCGGCTTCACCTGACATTCCAGATACAACATTCCCAACGAGCTACACCTCTGCTGAGAATGCGCCCAATGAGATTTTGATCAATAACCTCAGGGCGTGGGCTTTTGGAGAGAGAGACGACCTTTGCGTTGCCGGCATTACAAAAGATATCGGCAATCCTCTATCAGCTTGCGTTTCGGAGGGGCATCTCGATTTCCCTATGTACTTCTTCGCTTTTGCCTATGCCAACGCCGTCCCCTTCCGAGCAGAGTTGGGCGTCATGATGATCAATGACGATCCTTTAGTCATGGCATCCACCTCAAGCGCCGGTATGGCGGACTTTCTGCCTCATGACCCTGATATGGCGAGACTCGGAATCTACCTGCACTCGCTGGCGGATCGCGTCTCGCATCACATGTGTACTGACCGCAGCACCATGTATCCGACAGGAGATGGAAACTTTAATACCGATTTTTCTTCAGAAGGGTGTGCGCAAGGCAGTCACTTTCTATGGCACGTATGGGAGCAAGGCACGGACCAAAGCGCCGTTGAGGGGCAGGACTACAGAACCATGGCTGTTGCTCTAAACCTTTTGTGGGAAGAATTGGAGACGCGAGGAGAAATGCTGGGAGTTGTAACTAAAGATTCCATAAGTCAGCCGCAAGACACAGCGATTGATCAATTGGTCGAGTTGCTCGGCATTTTTGACCCAACAGAAAGACTAAACGCTATGGTGGACTTCATGGAAACCAACGGCATTACGCCATTGCCGGGCCATGGAAGATATCAGGGAACGACATTGGAGGATTGGCTAGTAGACGCAGGGGCTCAGTACCAGTAAAAGGTGCTCGCTTTACCAAACATCGCCTCGTCGTAGCGAGCCAGCGGGTCAGCTACGACTCGGCAGCCTCTAGTATCTCTAACGCCTCCTGCTGCGCCAACCACTCGGTCTCAAGCTCATCCAACTCGCTTTTTAGTTGCCCTTCTTGCTTCAGCAACTCAGCCAGTTCACTGCCAGCGTTTTCAGCATAAAGATCACCGTCGGCCAGTTTGCTCTGTAGCGCCCGCAGTGACTGCTGCCCTTTTTCAATGCGCTGCTCGAGCTGCTTTAACGATTTTTTGAGCGGTTGCAGCTGGGCGCGTTGATTCGCCGCGGCCTGACGGCGCGCCTTGCGGTCGCCTGAGTCTTCTGGGGCAGCAATGGAGGCTGCCGCAGGCGCCGCTGCCTCTGTTGAGTTGGAGGACAACACCCATTTTTCGTAGGTCTCTACATCGCCGGCGTAGTCATCCACGGTGCCGTCATTCACCAGCAGTAACTGCTCCACCGAGTTGCGCAGCAGGTGCCGATCGTGACTCACCAGCACAATGGCGCCGGCGTAATCCTGCAGTGCCACCTCTAAAGCGTGGCGCATATCCAAATCCAGGTGGTTGGTGGGCTCGTCCAGAATCAACACATTGGGTGCCTGCCACGCCACGTGCGCAAGCGCGAGGCGGGCTTTCTCGCCGCCTGAAAAAGGCCGAATCGCCTCCTTGGCGCGGTCACCCCTAAAGTCAAAGCCGCCGAGAAAATCGAGAATCTCCTGATCCCGGGCCTTGGGCGAGAGCCGCTGTATCTGTAAAAACGCGCTGGCGTCGAGGTCGAGCACCTCGAGCTGTTGCTGGTCAAAGTAGCCGATCTGCAAATGCGCACCTTCGGTACGCTCGCCCCCCATAAGCGGGAGCTCGCCGGTCAGGCTTTTCAAAAGCGTGGTTTTACCGGCACCGTTTTTACCTAACAGGCCAATACGATCTCCCGGGCTTAACGACACCGACACCTTGGTGAGCACCGCGCGATCACCGTGGCCAAGGGAGGCGTCACTCAAGGTCAGCAGCGGATCGCTCACCTTGCCCGGTTGCGGAAAACTAAAGCTAAAGGGCGAGTCGACGTGCGCCTGCGCCACTTTTTGCATGCGCTCCAGTTCTTTGAGGCGCGATTGCGCCTGACGTGCCTTGGTGGCCTTGGCCCTAAAGCGGCGCACGAAGTCCTCGATGTCGGCGATGCGCCGCTGCTGCTTGTCATACTGCGCCTGCTGCTGGGCCATCTGCTCAGCGCGCTGACGCTCATAGTCAGAGTAGCCCCCCCGATAAGCCGTGAGCGCTTGGCGGGCAATCTCCAGCGTGCGCTCGCAGGTGGCGTCGATAAAGTCGCGGTCGTGGGAGATCATCAGCAGGGTGCCGCGATAGCCCTGAAGCCAACTTTGCAGCCACAGCGTGGTGTCGAGATCCAAGTGGTTGGTGGGCTCATCGAGCAGCATCAGGTCCGAGGGCGCCATCAACGCCCGGGCCAAATTCAGTCGAATACGCCAGCCCCCGGAAAAGCTCGACATGGGGGCTTCCATTTTTTCTCGCTGGAACCCGAGCCCCAACAACAGCTGCTCCGCGCGGCGCTCTGCGCTGTAACCGTCGAGCTCTTCCATGCGCTGGTGCAGCGTGGCCGATTGCTCATACTCCCCGGCTGCGTCGGCAGCGGCGAGATCCTGCAGCACCTGATAGAGCGCTTCATCCCCAGCAATCACATAGTCCCGCGCGGTGAGATCGCTGGTCTCAGTCTCTTGCGCCATATGCGAGATGCGCAGGCCTTTTAGACCCCGAATGTCACCCGCATCGGCCTGAAGATCGTCAAGCAACAGCGCAAACAGGCTCGATTTACCGCAGCCATTGCCGCCAATGAGGGCCAGTTTTTGGCCCGGCTGTAGCGTGGCTGATGCATCCGAAAACAGGAGCTTTTGGCCCCTGCGCAGGGCAATGTTCTCAAGAATAATCACTTCACTACCCTTGGCGTTCTCGCTGAATGCGCCACAGCTCAGCGTACTGACCGTTGGCGGCCAAAAGATCTTGGTGGGTACCCTCTTCCACCACCGCGCCGTGCTCAATCACCACAATGCGGTCGGCATCCACCACGGTCGAGAGCCGGTGCGCAATCACCAGCGCCGTGTGCCGCCCGGCCAACGCGCGGAAGGCGCTCATCACCGCCTGTTCGGAGTGGCTGTCGAGACTGGAGGTAGCCTCGTCAAACACTAGAATCGGTGCGTCCTTGAGCACCGCCCGGGCAATCGATACCCGCTGGCGTTCGCCGCCTGACAGCTTGAGCCCGCGCTCACCCACCACACTCTCAAGCCCATCGGGCAGACGCTCAATCACATCGCCCAAAAACGCGGCCTCGATGGCCTGCTCTACCTCATCGTCCGTTGCAGTGGGTCTGCCGTAGCGGATGTTCTCGCGGAGCGTGTCGTTAAACAGCACGCAGTCCTGGGGCACCACCGCAATGGCGCGCCGCACCGAATCGAGGCTCACCGAGCGAATATCAGTGCCGTCGATCTGCACAGCGCCCTCGGTGGGGTCGTAAAAACGAAAAAGCAGCTTACTGAGGGTCGACTTACCCGCCCCGCTGGCACCCACCAGCGCCACGGTCTCGCCCCCGGCGATGGTCATATTGAAATGCTTGAGCACCGGATTACCCGGCGCGTAGGCAAACCCCACATCGGCAAAGTGAATCTTGCCTTCGGTCACCGTGAGGATTTTGTCGGTGGGCGCAGGCGCCAGCGACGGCGCTTCCTCGAGCACCCCAAACAGCTTCTCGATATTGGCCATCGCGCCTTTGATCTCGCGATACACAAAGCCCAGAAAACCCAGCGGCATAAAGAGCTGCAGCATGAACTGGTTGACCAAAATAAAATCGCCCAAGGTCATGGTGCCGGCATTTACCGATACCGCGGCCATACCCAGCATCAGCGTTTGACTGGCGGCAATAATGACCGCCTGGCCGCCATTTAGTGCGAACAGCGACAGGCGATTTTTGCGGCGCGCCTGCTCCCACACGTCGAGCGAGACGTCGTAGCGCTCGGCCTCGTAGGTCTCGTTATTAAAGTACTTCACCGTCTCGTAATTGAGCAGGCTGTCGACCGCGCGGGTGTTGCTCTCGGAGTCAGCGGCGTTCACCTCGCGCACATACTGGGTACGCCAACGGGTCGCGCGAAACGAAAAGCTGCCGTACAAAAAAACCGACACCACAATCACGCCGGCGTATTCCGCCCCGTAGTTGATAAAAAGCAGTATTGCCACCATGGCAATTTCAAACAGCGTGGGCGCAATGTTGAAAATAAAGAACCGCAGCAAAAAGCTGATGCCGTTGGTGCCGCGCTCAATGTCGCGCGCCAGCCCGCCGGTGCGTCGGTTCAGGTGGTAGCCGATATCGAGGCTGTGCACGTGCCGAAAGGTTTGCAGGCCAATGCTGTGCATGGCCTTTTCGGTCACCCGCCCAAAGAGCGTGTCCCTGAGCTCCCCAAAGAGCGTATTGCTCAGCCGCGCTGCGCCGTAAGCGAGCACCAGCAGTAACACAACCTGCAGCGCCAACTGATCGGCATTGGTGTCGAGCCCGTCCACCAGTGCTTTTAACAAGAAAGGAATGCACAGCAGCCCCGCCTTGGCAGCGAGCAGGCACAAGAGCGCCAACCCCACCCGCTGCCGGTTCGCCCCCAGTATGGGTGACAGCCGCGCCCACAGCTTACGGAGCAGCAAGAGGCCGCTGGTGGGGCTGTCTTCGGAGAATTGATGGCCTCGCATACCGCTCCATGCCAAGGGTGATTGATCTATTCAGGGTTGTCTTACCCTCGGGTTGGGCATGACAGGCGCGCATTATGGCCGACTACCTCGCCGTGTGTGCGACTTGCTCAGCTTATTTCTTACACAGCCCTCACCATCGGCAACGGCAAGGTCGTGTCAGCACCTTGGGATGGCGATACCATAAGGCCATGGCTCTCCCCGACTACAGCTACCTCTACGACCATGCCTGCGAGCGCAAGGGCGGTGAAAACGCACTCAAAGCGTTGCTGCCCAAAACCAAGAGCAAAGCCCACCTCAAAAATTTGGGCTCTGACCAGTACTTGGCCGAGTTCACCCGCAAGATCTTTCAGTCGGGCTTTGTGTGGCGCGTAGTCGACAAAAAATGGCCCCAGTTCGAGGAAGTGTTCTGGGAGTTCGACGTGGAGCGGCTATTGATGATGCCCGACGACATGTTGGAGCGTAAGGCCAAGGACCCGGCCATCATCCGCAACTTCAGCAAGGTGAAAACCGTTCGCGACAACGCCATGATGATTGATGACACCGAGCGGCGTGAGCGGAAATCGTTTGGCGAATTCGTGGCCGGCTGGCCCACCGATGACGTGATTGGCCTGTGGGTGTACCTTAAAAAGCACGGCAGCCGACTCGGCGGCAACACCGGTCCCTTTGCGCTGCGCACACTTGGGGTGGATACCTTTTTACTGACGCAGGATGTTGAAGGCTTTTTGCGCAGCCATGACATTGTGGATTCAGGCATTACCAGCCAGCGCGCGCTCAAGGCGGCGCAGACTTACTTTAATGATCTCCGCGAGCAGAGTGGCAAGAGCCTCGCCGAGCTGAGCCGTCTGGTGTCGTTTTGTCATGGGCAGAATCGCATTCGATAAACGGCCAAATGTCTCTCACTAAGCCCCGAGCTACTGCAAAGAGCCGGTAGTTCACTGTGGTGCTTACGGGCATGTCTCTGAGCGGTTATTGTGGACGCTTCTGCTGAAAGGTGACATAAAGATGCAGAGTGCGTAATGCATTGCGGCTTGAAAACGCACCGCACACCTGCACCCAGCACATCGTCTGGAGCACTTTCGATGAAACTATCCTTTATCCTCTCCCTAGCGCTGACGACATCCTTGCTGGTTAGCTGCAGCGACTCTGATTCGCCTGATATCAACGATGAAATTGCCCAGCCGGACGGCTCTACGCCCTCCGATGACACCCAACAAGATGAATTGCCGGCTGCATACGTTGCCATCATGACCGACCGGCTGATCGAGGCGGATTACTGGCAGGAAGAACCTGCCATTTTGGCAGCCGGCCTCGGCTTTACGGATATCAATGGGATACCCGATTTGGGTACACCCGGCCAAACTTTGGACGCGATGGAGCAGCTCGTGCGGGAATACGGTGGGGGCTGGCATGACGTGACCAGCACCGCGGACGATATCGCCCAGCGGGCCCGCACGTCTTCAAACTCAGTGTTCGGCATGACAGAAACCTTTGGCTATGCATCACCCAGCGGTGATGGCCTGCCCATGGAGCTTTCCCATCCCGTGCTCGCCTCAACGGTCCAACACGAAGACATTCTCATCTGGCTAAATACCGGAGATACCGTTGTGCCAACCAATATTTCGGTCATGCCCAATATGGAGTTCAATGAGCGAAGCACGCTCGTCATGAACGGCGATTTTGGTAACCGACTCGACACCGATGATCCGGAGGCCGTGTTCCCCGTGATGTTTGAGATCGTCGACGAACTCCTGATGATGACGCCCGCAGGCGCCCTCGACGCCAAGGGACTCGCCTATGGGGACGGTGCCACACCGCTCACCGCCTATCGATCAGGCCACGGCCCGCGGCTTTGCGCTGCAAAGCTGACGCGCGCGGATGCCGGAATTGCGGGCGAAGGAGCGCCGACGACGTTTCAAGATAGCAGCTTCCCTAATGACGCGATTTCACTCTACGGAGAGGATGCAGACTTTCGAATTCGGGTGCTGACCACAGGCGGCTTCTCACCCGATGGCGTGCGTTCTTTGTACCCCTCCGAATACCGCCAATTTTTCAGAGTAGGCATCCAACCGGACGGTATCGCTGCGGACGACTACGATGCGCTTTTATGGCTCACCGAGACGGACACACTTTACTCCCTCGACAACGTGGGGAGTATCGAGGTGCTCGGCTTGGCCGAGCTGGGTGTAAAGCGCGATAGCTATGACGATAGCTACATCGAGGACCACGACAATCAGATCGATATTGTGCTCAAAGGTGATCGCGCTATGGCGGAACGGGTCGTGGTAGTCCACATCCCCGCAACCGGCGATTACCAGCCGTTTTACAACCCGGGTGGGCCGGGTGACCGCCCCGACCCAGATACACGTTATTCCGAACCCGGGCCGAGTTATTTTCAGCCGGTGACCATTGCAATCGATGACCCAATGCTGGTGTCGTACGAACCCGACTAACCCGCCAAAAAAGCAAACTGACGAGGTCACCTTCCTTGAAACCACTCACAACCCTTACATCTGTCGTCAGTGTATGTTGCACTCTTTTAGCCCTATGTCTGTTACTCGTGGCGCAGCACACCAAAGCCGCAAGCTGTGCTGACGATGTCACGCTAGACAGCCAGGCTGCGATCAATAATTTTGCTAGCGATTATGCTGGCTGCATTTCGCTGGGGTCGCTTCGAGTCGAAGAGTCTGTGGATGGCGATATTCAATCCTTACGGGGGCTCTCTCAACTCACCTCTGTCGATGGCGCTCTGCAGATTTTTAACAACGCCAGGCTCACCAATGTCGACGGCCTCGAAAACATTACCTCTATTGGCGCGCAGCTCGATTTATATAACAACGCGCGTCTTAACTCGATTAACGGACTCAGAAGCGTCACTCAAGTTGGCGGCTTTTTGGATATCAGCTACTCAAGCTATCTGCCCAACGTAGATGCACTCACTAACGTCGCATCGGTCGGCACCCACCTGCGCCTGTTCCACCTGTATGGGTTACATGACTGCAGAGGTATCGCTCCTTTTATTAGCGCCCTACCCGATAATCTCGTCGCACGGGTCGAGAAGGTAAAAGTCGGGATTGAGGGCCAAGTACCCAGGAACGGTTCGGGCGCAAACTCAATTGCCGCCTGCCTAAACAGCTACCAAGACCATACAAATGGATTGGCGCTGAGTGGCTCCAAACCCAACATTATCGTGTTCATCATGGACGACGTCGGCCTAGATCAGCTCTCTACGTTTGACTACGGAGGAACAGCGCCACCCTTAACGCCGTCGTTGGATCAGATCGCCAAGGCTGGTGCACGGTTTACCAATGTGTGGGCGATGCCCGAGTGCTCGCCCTCTCGCATCGCGTTATTCACCGGACAGTTACCGGTCGAGTCCGGCACCACAGGTGCGCTCGGGCCCAGCGACTTAGCGAACTCACAGCTCAACCCGTATCTGGACACATTGGCTGATCATCTGGGGCGGGCAGGCTATACCAGCGCCATGGTGGGTAAATGGCATATGGGCGGCCCCGAAAATAACCAGGCTGAAAAAACAACGCCTATCGAAGCGGGCTTTGATTACTACTATGGCAACGTGCACGGATTCTTGAGATCCATTGACACCACCGCAGGGGGAGTAGCAGCTAAAGGCACCTACAGCTGCGGCTTTGTTCCCAGCACGGCGAGTGATGCGACTCATGGAGCTGACACCGGTGCTTGCTACACAGCGAGCGGCAGTTGCACCGTCATTAGCACGCCCGCGACCGCCGAGCCGGGGCGCACATGCATGGAACGAGGTGGTTTATTCGAGCCCGGCGCGACAAGCTGCGCGAGCTCGCCACCGGCTACCCTCGACTTTGAGTTGGAGAATGCGTACTACGTCGGCAAGCTCGAAAAAATGAGCAAGCCAACCAGCGAGGCCGCGCCGGTCCAGATCGAGGAATTTACTGCTCGCGAGTATCGAACTTCAGTCGAGTCCAACGAAGCAATCCGGTGGCTTAACGCCCGTGCGGTCGATGAACCTTATTTCCTGGCAGTGAGTTACAGCGCTGCCCATACGCCGTTGCAGCAAATCCCTCAGGTTTTTGGAACAACGGGCATTGGCGTCACGACCAGCTCCTCGCTCGACTGCACCGACTCGATTGACCAGCGTGCGCTACAAAAAGCGATTATCTCTTTTATGTCTGAGGAGATAGGCAGAGTATTGTTCGAATCGGGGCTGATGGCGAGAACAGGCGTGGGCGGCGCTCTCGAGCTCACCGAAAAAGGCAACGAAACGTTGATCGTGATACTGGGTGACAACGGCACGCTGGGCTACTCCGTGAATCCGCCGTTTGACCCTACGCGCGCCAAAGGTCAGGTTTATCAAACCGGCGTTCAGGTACCGCTCTTGATCGCGGGCGCTGGCGTGGGTGATGCAGGCCTCGCTCGCCACGGCCTCGCCAGCATTATTGATATTTATGGTGCTATATCCGATGCAGCCGGCCTGGATCTGTTATCTGGCTCCTCGCCTTTTGATCCCGTTTCGCTGGCCGGCAACATGGCACATGTGCAAACGGCAAACCAGCGGAGCCAAATAGCCGTCAATGTGGCACCCAACATTCAGCCCAATAATTTGTTTAACCCACCCTGCGCGTTGGGTAGCGCGTGTTCTGTCACTCCCATTAACAAAGGGGTTTGTGAGGACAATAACGGTGTGTGGTATGGGCCGGGCGCTACCGGGGCGTCGGCCGCAGGCGCTCCGATACCCTCGTCGGGTTTTACCGCCTGCTGGGAGGCGAATCAATTTTTGCATGGTTTGGGTGAACCGTTATTGACCGTATTACCCACGGCACAGTCTGCGGCAGCAACAGAGACCTACAAATATGTTGTTACCGGCTGGGTAGATTACGATCCTGCAAGCAATGGACCGAAAACCACGGAAATTGAGGAGCTCTTTTTAATTAAAGACACCGACGGCGACCCGCTGATTGACCGGGAGTCACTCAATTTATTAGCAGCGCAGAGCCTTACAGATAACGCCAGTCTCGCGCTCGAAGTGCTCAAGGGCGAACTCCAGCAATATCAAACGCTAGGCAACTGGGCGGCCGAAGATGGCAACCGAGACGGCATGGTCGATGATCGCGATCGTGCGCTTGCTCAAGCGGTGGCAACCACTTGGGGACTTTCGAGCTTTTATGACGTCAACCGAGACGGCCTGACCAACGCCGATGATCTTCGAGCTATTGAACAGGCGATCGCCAGGCAACTAGGCCTCCCTGTACCAACACTATCTGGTTTGGCGTTGTTGACACTCTCCTTATCGCTAGGAACACTGGCTTACCGCAGAATCAGTCAGTAATTGAGCCGTGAACCGCACGGTGCGTCAAGGTCGCATTCGAGCTCGGCCACACCGGCGATTCTTCACCTATTTAGAGGCAGTCTGTCGCGACCAAATCGGCCGCATCAGACGACAGTTTCCGGCCTCAAAACCGATTGTGATCGCGCAAAAATAGTGCTCGAATTCAGCTCCAGATGTTGCAGGAAACAAGAATGCTATCTCCTTATCAGCTGAGCGCGCTTATCGTTGTGATTGTCTTGAGCGCATGTAGCAAAACTGCGCCTGCCCCCAGCGCTATCGAACAACTCGCCGACGACTACCTTGCTGCCATGATGGAACAGGACCCGCTGATGGGCACCTACTACGCCATTGAAGGCGCACGCCACGATCAACTGCCCGATAACTCGCTGCCGGCACTTGCCGCGTGGGAATCCAAGGAAGATGCGCTTTTGGAGCGGCTACGAGTCATCGCGCCCCCCAGCGATATCGGTAGTCGCGACTGGGTGACCTATGGGCTCTTAAAAGAACAGCTAGAGAGCGCGGTGAGTACCCGCATCTGTCGCGATGAGCTGTGGGCGGCCAGCACCACCACCAGCTGGCACACCTGGATCCCCTTTGTCTTTGATATTCAGCCGCTGGAAACCCCCGAACTGAGGGCGCAGGCACTGACGCGCTTCGCGGCCATGGATACTTATATCGATAACGAGATCGACAATTTGCGCGAGGGTCTGCGGCTGGGCTATAGCGCCCCGCGGGTGACTGTGGAGGCCGTACCTGGTCAGGTGCGTTCGCTCATTAGCCCCGACAGCATCTTCCTGGGCCCTGCGCTACGCACCGATGACACAGCCTTCGCCGAGGCCGTGGAGCAGATCTATACCGAGCAGATTGCGCCCGCGTTGAATCGCTTCGCCGACTTTATCGAGAACGAGTATCTCGCCGAGGCCCGGGAGGTACTGGCGGTGTCGGGCAACCCCAACGGCGAGGCCTGCTACCCCGCCCTGGTGCGAGGCTTTGTCACCGTGGGCGTGCCGGCTGAGGAGATCCACGCTGTGGGCCTCGAGCAGGTCGCGAAAATCCGCGAAGAGATTCAGGTCACGCTGGATGAGCACTTTGGCGGTGGCGACGTGTCGGAATTTCTCCGCCGCGTGAACGAAGATCCCGCCTTTACCTTTGATACCGAGGAGGCGGTGCTTCAGTACTCCACCGATGCCCTCGACGCTGTGAAAGCCGCCATGCCTAAAGCGTTTGGTGTGTTGCCCAAAGCCGACGTGCTCGTTAAACCCTACCCAGAGTTTGCCCAGAGCGGCTCGGGCGAGTACCACTCGTCATCAGAAGACGGCACCCGGCCCGGCATCTTCTATATTGCGGTGGCTGACCCCACCGGCCGCTCGATCTCTAACCAGCTCGCCACACTGCACCACGAGACCTTCCCCGGCCATCACCTGCAGGGCGCTATAGCATTAGAACTGGGCGACCAGCAGCACCCGTTAGCACGCTATTTGTGGAACTCAGGCTATGGCGAGGGCTGGGCACTTTACTCAGAGCGCCTCGCCGACGAATTGGGGCTCTACCCCACCCCGCTCGATCGCATTGGACTCTACTCTGATCAAATCGCACGTGCCTCGCGGCTGGTGATGGACAGCGGCCTGCACACGCTGGGCTGGACCCGGCAACAAACCGTCGACTACATGATGGCCAACTCGGGTTGGGCGCCGGTCGATATTCAAAACGAGATCGACCGCTACATCTCCTGGCCCGGGCAGGCGACCTCCTACATGTTGGGCATGCTCGAGATCCGTAGACTGCGCACGTTGGCCGAGGAGACGCTGGGGGAGAACTTTGATCTGCGTGGTTTCCATGACCGGGTGGTGGGCATGGGCAGCATCACCTTGCCGATGCTTGAGGAGTCGATCGAGGCGTGGATTGCGGCGCAGCAGACCGGCGGCTGAACTAGCTCTTGAAGCGCTTCCAGGTACCGCCATATTGGTAGCTGTCAGGACGCTCAGTTTTTGACCGCTCGGTACAGCGCCGACAATAGAACTTCCAGTTCTTGAGCCGGTTGGAGCGGCAACGATACAAAGTCGGCGTCTCGGCCGAGCAGGAATCACAGGTTTTGGAGCGTTCTCGCACGTTTTGACAGAACCACAAGCGCGTTGGACACCCGTCATACGTGGCATAACTAGAGACTGGATTAACCCCAGAGCGCGGGTTCAGGCGGCTGGATGCAACCAGACTCAATCGCAAGCGCTGGCTCGACGTCGGCCTGCTGCCATAAAGGCCCATCGAGGTCGACAAAATCGGCGCCTTGGGCCACCACCAAGGCGGGCGCCATGGCTAATGACGAGCCCAGCATATTGCCCACCATGATTCGCTTGCCGTGTCCGTGGCACCACTCACGGATGGCCAGTGCATCGGTCAGACCACCGCATTTGTCGAGCTTGATATTGATCGCATCGTAGCGGTCTGCCACTGCCTCGAGATCGGTACTGCTTTGGCAAGACTCATCGGCGCAAAGGGGCACGGGATAACGCAGGTTCTCAAGCGCGCCATCATCACCGTGCAGCAGGGGCTGCTCGAGTAGCGCCACCTCAAATCGAGCCAGCCCGTCGCCCACTGCCATCATCACCTGCGGGGTCCAGCTACCATTGGCGTCTATTACCAGCTGTGCGTCGGGGCGTGCCTCGCGGATGGCCTGCAAACAATCGAGGGGTTCCTTTGCGTTTAACTTCAACTTCAAGTGCGTGAACTGCGGCGCCTCGTAAGCGCGGCGTGCCATCGCGTCGGGATCATCGAGAGACAGCGTAAACAAGGTGTGCAACGGCGCCATCGCGATACCGGTGAGTGCGGTGATACCCCGTGCGGCCTGTTTGGCCTCGAGATCCCACAGCGCACAGTCGAGGCCATTGCGACTGCCACCCGGCGGCAATAACGTCTGCAGCGCTTTGCGATCGAGGCCTGCGATCGCTGCAGGATCAAGCGCCGAGAGCTCAGCTTCCAGGCTCTCCATGGTCTCACCAAAATAATCGACCCCCATGGTTTCAGCGCGACCCACGAAGCCTTCATGCTCGAGCATCACGTGCAGCACATCGATGTGATTGACAGTCTCCCCCGCCGTGACAAAGGGCGCGACCATCTCCCAGCGCTGTGCTGACATCCTAAGCTTCATGGTGCGGGCACCGCGGCAGCATGCGAACTCAAAGGGCTATCCCTGTTATCTCGGGCACCGTGACAGACGTCATGCTAAGGCAAGGCATCGAGAATCGGATCAAGTGGGTGCCGCATGGGGTCCGCGCAGGGCAGGCCCGTCCAGGCGCTGACCTCATCGCAAGCGCTCGGCGCACCAGCATCATCGAGCCCTTCGGTATTCAGGCTGATCCCCACGACGCGGGCTCGGGCATTGGTCACCCGAGCGGCTTGCTCATACTGTGCAATGCAGTCGCGCAGGTCAGGCACGGGGTAATCCTCGTATTCGTCGATCACAGTACGCCCCACCGCATGGCAGAGCACCATCGCATCAGGCTGACTGCCGTGGAGCAACCCCAGGGTGACCGCGGCATACGCGGGATGAAAGAGCGAGCCCTGCCCTTCAATCACGTCCCAATGATCCGGCGCGGCATCGGGTGACAGCATCTCGGCAGCGCCCGAGAGAAAGTCGGAGACAACAGCGTCCATCGGGATGCCCCCGCCCGCAATCATGATGCCGGTCTGGCCAGTGGCGCGGAACGTAGCGGCCACCCCACGCGCTACGAGCGCTCTGTGCAGCGCGAGTGCGGAGTACTTTTTGCCGACACAGCAGTCCGTGCCCACCATCAAAAGTCGCTGACCGGATCGCCGCCGGCCGCTGGCGATCGGGATCGATGCGGGGGGTACTCGTGCATCTATAAGTGGCTGCCCTGATGCCGCGGCCGCCTCCGCAAGCGCGGCTTCCTCGCTGAGCTTGCGATGCAAACCGCCCACAATAGCGAGCCCCGCATGCAGCGCATCACTAAGCGCTGAGATCCACTCCGCTTTGAGCGCGCCACCGGAGGGCGCCACGCCGATCACCACACTTTTCGCGCCCGCCGCTGCCGCCGCAGCGAAGTCCATGTCAGGCAGGCCCAGATCCACGGCGCAGCCGGGTAGTCGGTACTGGCCAATGCAGACCTCAGGGCGCCAGTCGCGAAGGCCCATTGCCGTTTTTGCATCCAGAGGGTTACTGACATCCCCCAGAAACAGCAGATAAGGCGAGGGGACTTCGATCACGGCTGTGCGCTGGCTCGGCGAATCACACGACCTGGAAAAGCCTCACTTACCTTGCCCTCGTAAAGCACCCGCTCACCCGCCACCCACACGCTGTGAATACCTTCGGAGGGCGCAAAGGGCTCGCTGGTGGTGGCGCGATCCATCACCGTATCGGGGTTGATCAGCACCAGGTCGGCCATCATGCCCGACGCTATCACGCCCCGCTCGGCAAAACCCATATGCTGTGCAGCCAACCCCGTCATTCGGTGGATTGCACCTTCCAGAGTGAGTACGCCCTGCTCGCGCACATAACGGCCCAACACGCGAGGGAAGCTCCCGGCTCCCCGGGGGTGGCGGTCACGCAGACTGCCATCGGTGCAAAGATTGGTATGCGGCCAGGCCAAAAACGTCGCAATGTCGTCGTCACGCATGCTGGTGCCAATCATCATGTCACCCGTCTCGCCTGTTGCGGCCTCGTGGCCAATCGACAGCTGCGCCAGCGCCGAGAACGCCTCGCTGGGGCGCTGCTCGCGCGCTTCGGCAATCTCGGTGAGCGTCATGCCCACGTAGCTCGTTTCAGCCGGGAAGTGCGTGAAAATGATGCCGTCCGGGGGCGCGAGTTCCGCCATCACAAAGTCGATCGCGTCTAAATCCAGTGGATCGCGCTCCGGCAGCAGCACCATCATGTTCGATTGCCAGTAGGTGTAGGGGTAAAGGTCCGCAGTGAGGTCGATTCCCTCTTCCCGAGCAGCGTTGAGACGCGCGAGGATGTCGTCGGCACGGCCCCACAGCGAGGCCATGGCGAGCTTCAGGTGCGAGATCTGCACCGGCATCCCGGTCACGCGGCCGATCTCGATAATCTCTTCCAGCGCGTCCTCAAACCAGCGATCTTCGCTGCGTACGTGGCTGATGTAGCGACCGCCCGCATCGGCGGTCAGCTGCGCCAACTGCACGACTTCGCGCGTCTCGCTGTGAATACCGGGCTCGTACTCAAGGCCCGTCGATAGCCCGAGCGCGCCCGCTGCCAGTTCTTGCTCGAGCAGTGCAGACATCGTCTCTATTTCTTCATCGCTCGCAGGACGCTTGAAATCCGCACCCATCACTTTATCGCGTAGCGTGTTGTGGCCGGCGTAGGCTGCAATGTTGACCTTGGCGGGTGTCGCCTCGAGCGCCGCAAAGAAATCGGCCAGCGGATACGGCGCGTCACCATCCTGCCCCACCGCCACCGTGGTAATGCCCTGGGTGATCTTGGCCAGCGCGTTGCGCTCGGTCAGTATCAAACGGTCTGAATGACTGTGGGTGTCGATAAAACCGGGCGACAACACCAAGCCACCCGCATCGATGATCTCATCGCTTTCTTTCGGTGTGAGCTCGCCCACCGCAGTGATGCGATCACCGCTCAGACGCACGCTACCCACTACTGCGGGAGAGCCCGTACCATCAATAATGCGGGCATTGGTAATCAGTATATCGGCCAATAGGGCCGGTGAAGCGCTCAAGCACAGCGCGCCCAGCGCGACGATCGCTGAGCCGCGCACCGCCCCAAACAGGGAGCACAACACGGCCCCTATCAAGCGTTTAAGCTTGAGTCGGCGTTTGGGGCAGGAGCCGACCCCGGGGCTTGGCCTCAGCCGCACCGAACACATCTGCCCGCCGCGAGCGGCGAACATGCTGCCGTGCGTGCTATACGACCCGCTCACGGCCCGATGGGTCGCCCTGCAGACGGGCGGTCGAAACTCCACTGACGGAAGTTGCTGGTATCGAACTCCATCGCATTAACCGGCGCCGAGTGCGTGCCCTCGTGCACGCAGACGCGCTCAATAATGCGCCACTCGTCACCGCGTTTCTCATATTTGTCGAGGTAGCGGCCTACCCATAAGTCGAGCACCGGTTGTGCGTCCTGAAACAAGTAGGTCACGTTGTACACCTCACCGGTCGCGGTGTGTGCGTCGATCAGTTCAATCGCGTGATTCAGAACACAGTGATTCGTGCTGCGCCAGGGTAAATGCGCCTCCATGCACATCTCACAAAACTCCCATGCGTCGCCCACGAATACGCCGTGATCATCCGTGGCGCCCTGCCAGTAGGCTGATTTCATCAGTTCCACGTCGAGGCGATCTACGCCACGGCAGTAACGTAACGCGGCGTCGCGAATGCACTGCAGGTCAGAGAGCTGCTCAGCTGAATAGGCCATACGTCCCGCTAGCCCAACTGGCGCTTGGGGTCGCTGCCGTCCCAATCGATCGAGGCGGCCGCCACCATGTCGAACAAACCCTTGATGTCATCCGAGTAGGTCAAGAGCTCGGTCATGTGGCCGAGCACCGGGCTGGTATCCACGTAAGCAAAGGTGGCACCGCTCCCCGCCACCACACCAGTGGCCGCCACCTCGTACCCCTGCGCCATCAGGCTTGCAACCTCACCGTCGATATCGTCGGTCCAGTAACAAAGGTGGTGAAACGCCGTTTTGCCCTCGGGCACCGTGTCGCGATAAATATTTTTCTGCTCGCCGGTCGGCTCAATCAGCTCAATTTGCATGTCGCCCGCCTGCGCCAGCGCAATCTTCATGGAGATCGGGCTTGGACTGCCGCGGTAGGTGCTCTCTTCAAACAGATCCGGGGTGTACTCCACAAAAAAGAACGGGCCAATGCCCACCTTGAGCCACGCATCCACCGCCGCATCGAGGTCATCGACCACCCACGCGCTCTGCATTGCATGTCCGCTCGCAAACTGTTTCATTTAAGCCTCACTTTTTATTGTTGGTCATTGATGCCATGGCCCCCACCCCTTCACGGTTTGATCTCAAGGATAGCTCGGTACTCATTACCGGTGCCAACCGGGGTCTGGGGGCGGCTCTTTGTAAGACGATCTTGCAGTACTCACCGAAAATAATCCACGCGGGTTATCGCGACACCCCGGGTGACTTTGAGAATCTGCGTATCAGCTGGCGCCAACTCGATATTCAGGATGAAGCCTCGGTGGCCGCCGTGGCGGCATCGATCGGTGAACTCGACGTGCTGATCAACAACGCCGGCATCCTGATGCCCACCGCGGCAGACCCCGCCGAGGAGAGGGCCAATCTCGAGGCCATGATGGACCTGCACCTGCTCTGTCCGCTCAAACTCATCGATGCGGTGCTAACTATGCTCCAAGCGAGCAGCCAGCCGATGATCGTGAACATGATTTCGATGGCAACCTTCGCCAGCGTGCCGGGCTGCGAGGGCTACTGCACGAGCAAGGCCGCACTGCATGCCGCAACCCAGGGGCTGCGCCTAAAGCATCCCAATATTCAATGCGTCGGGGTGTACCCGGGCCCGACCGCCACCGATATGACCGCCGGCAGCACGGCGCCCTTGGCTAATGCGATGGAGAGCGCCGCCACCATCGTGACCGGCCTGTGCGAGGGCAAAACCGCGATATTTCCCGATGAGGCCGCGCTTGCAGTAGAGTCTGTGGTGGGAGCCGGGGTAGCAACGCTGGAGCAGCAGTTCACTACCCTGCTCAGCGAATGAGCAGAACCTATAAAAAGAAGGACTGAGGCAACGCAATGAACGCCAAACAGCCACTCAACCAACAGGGCCGCGAGGCCTACAGCGGCAAGATCAAGAACTTCTCGAAAGAGCGCTACATCAGCACCGACTGGTACGCCCGCGAGTGGCGCTCAGTCTGGGCCAAAAGCTGGATCGCCGCCGTGCATGTATCGGATCTCACCGACCCCGGCGACTACCTGGTGTTTGATCTAGGGCCCGAGAGCATCCTGCTCACCTGCAATGGCGCGGGCACCGTACAAGCCTTTTACAACGTGTGCCAGCACCGCGGCGTGCGACTGGTCGATGATCACGCCGGCAATACCGAGAACTTCCGCTGCCCCTACCATAGCTGGCGCTATGGCACCGATGGCGATCTGATCTATGCCCCGCATCAGGAAGGGTTTCAGGAAGGTTTACCCGAGCAAACCATCTGCCTGCCCAAGGTGCGCTGCGAACAGGCGCTGGGCTTTTACTGGATTAACCTCGATACCGACGCCGAGCCGCTCGATGTCTTTTTGAAAGACATGCTCCCGATCATGGCGCACTATGAATTTGACAAGCTCAC
The DNA here is from genome assembly GCA_965656065.1 of Luminiphilus sp. GTDB lineage: Bacteria > Pseudomonadota > Gammaproteobacteria > Pseudomonadales > Halieaceae > Luminiphilus. Next base: position 21,625 of record CBFHIW010000005.1, read on the forward strand.
ACTGGTGCAGGACCAGACCGTGTCGATCAACTGCAACTGGAAGGCGGTGCTCGATAACTTCAGCGAGCTCTACCACGTGCACTATCTGCACCCACAGCACCGGCGCTTCGTGGACTGCACCGAGTCACTGAGTGAGTGCTACGAGGGGGGCCACACCCGCGTCTGGGTGCCCGGCGCCACCACCGACTCGCTGTTCTCAACACCTGACAAGCCCACCGATCTCTTAACCATGCAGCTCGAGGCCTTTGGCCTCGACCCCGCGCAATACGAGGGCAAGGTCGATGAGATTCAGGCGGCGATAAGAGTTGCCAAGCGCGAGCTCGAAAAGACCGAGCCCTACTACGGCAACTTCACGGATCAAGAACTCACCGATGTGATTCAGACCAACGTGTTCCCGAACGCCATCCTCACCTATCAACCCGAGATGCTGTGGCTGCTGCGGCTCAGGCCCCACGCCGCCGACCCTAACCAGTGCTACCTGGACAAGCTCTCTTTCGAACGCTTCCCCAATAGCGAAGAGCAGCGTTTTCTCGAGGGTACAGACAACCTTAAGGAAAAACGCAGCGAAAGCTCGGGCAAGAGCGGCCGGCCCGAGTGGGAGTCTTTTGATTACTCCGACGTGATCGCCGGCAAGGCCACCATGACCGACACCATCGACCAGGATCTGTCGCTGCTGGCAAACGCACAACAGGGCATGCACTCCGAGGGCTTTCAAGGTTGCTGGCTCAATGAGATCGAGTGCCGCGTGAGCCATTTTCATGAGGAGCTCGAGCGGCAGGTCACCGCCGCCGACTGACGAGCCGCCCACGTGAGCACTGACCAAGGGATTTTGTTTGCACTGATCGGCGCGTTGTTCGTGTTCTTGATCTGGGGCCGCTACCGCTATGACCTGGTGGCTTTTGGCGCACTGCTGATTGCCTACCTGTTGGGGCTCATCCCCACCGACGAAGTGTTTGCCGGCTTTGGCCACCCCGCCGTCATTATTATTGCGCTGGTGCTCATTATCAGCCGCGGGCTCTACCTCTCGGGTGCGATCGAGATGATGGCCGGGGCCATTCTGGACGGCGCGCGCAGTATCCGGCGCCATATCGGCGTGATGGCGGGCGTCTCGGCTGCACTGTCGGCGGTGATGAATAACGTCGCCGCACTCGCGCTGCTCATGCCCATCGACTTACAAGCTTCAGAGAAAGCCCAGCGCAATCCGGGACTCACGCTGATGCCCCTCTCCTTCGCCTCGATTCTGGGCGGCATGATCACGCTGATCGGCACACCTCCCAATATCGTGATCGCGACCCTTCGCGGTGAAGCGCTGGGCGATCCTTACACCATGTTCGACTTCGCCCCGGTGGGTTTGGTGGTGGCCGCCGTCGGTATCGCCTATGTGGCGCTCATTGGCTGGCGGCTGATTCCTGTAGAGCGCACCAGTGCGAGCATGCCCTCCTCGATCGAAGACCTTGAGAGCTACTTGGTCGAGCTGCGGGTGCCTGCCGAGGCCGAGATAATTGGACAAAAGCTACGGGAGCTCGACAGTCAGGCAAATGAGACCGGCGTGCAGATCCTTGGGTTGGTCCGTAATGGCGAGCGGCTGCCCGGCATGGCGGCGCGGGCCACCGTGCAAGCCGAGGACCGCATCGTGGTCGAGGGCGGGCCCGATGGGATCGAGGCTTTTGCGGGCACGGTGGCGCTCAGCTATGCGGACTCCGACCGACCCTCCAAGGCCCTGTCGGGCACGACCGTGATGCGGGAGGTCGCGGTGCCACAAACCTCGCGCATGGTGGGCCGCACCGAGGGTGCCATGCGGCTGCGGTACCGGCGCGGCGTCATTCTGCTGGGTATTTCCCGTAATGGCGTGCGCCTGCGTGAACGGTTAAGAGAAGTCGAAATTCAGGCCGGTGATCTGCTGTTGCTATTGGGCCCCGAGGACACCCTCGGTGACATCATCGAATGGCTCGGCTGCCTGCCCTTAGCGCCCCGCGGGCTCGACGTGATTCAGCGTGAGAAGGCCCGCCGGGCGATTCTGATTTTTGCCGGCGCCATTGTGCTGGCGAGTCTCGAGTTGATTTATCTGCCCATGGCGCTTGCCTGCGCGGCGGTGCTGTACATCGTGCTCGATATTGTGCCGCTGTCGCAGGTATATGAATCGATCGAGTGGCCAGTGGTGGTGTTACTGGGCGCCATGATCCCGATTAGCGTGGCGCTGGAGGCGAGCGGTGGCACCCAACTGCTCGCCGACTTGTTTGTGCGGGGCACCGACGGCTGGCCGGTGATGTTGATACTCGCCGCGCTCATGCTGGTGACAATGACCCTCTCGGATGTGCTCAACAATGTCGCCACCGCGCTGATTGCGGCACCCATTGCCCTCGACGTGGCCGAGCGACTGCAGGTGAGCCCGGATCCTTTCCTCATGGCCGTTGCCGTCGCCGCCTCCTGCGCGTTTCTGACGCCCATCGGCCACAAGAACAACACCCTCATCATGGGCCCTGGCGGTTACGGCTTTGGCGATTACTGGCGGATGGGCTTACCGTTGGAGATTCTGGTGGTAACTACCGCGATTCCCATGATTTTGCTCGTCTGGCCGCTGTAGAGCGCCTCAGGCAGCGATTTTCGAATACTCAAGGTCTCGTGACCTTCCGCTGCAAACGCACATCTTTATGCCTGAACCGCCCTCCTTCTGCTGGCCAGTGTCTCGCTGCACTGCATGCCTTTGCCAGCGACCTCAAAATAACTCTATGCCTCTGAGGAAGTGCCGGTCACGTACCCTCGAGCAGGCCTGCTGCATTGGGTTTCTTGACCTGACACCTGTCACTGCCCATTGACCGGCCATTGGTCGCCCATCTCGCACTGCCGTTGCACTGTAGGGAGCCGTTGACCGATTTGGCCAACACCTTGGCGTATCGAGCCAATCTTTACACCCCGCTCCTGCCGATACTGAGTGGGTTCGCAGGGGAGTACCCCCAGCTGTCGAGAGACAAAGCCGGCTAAACCCCGCGACCCAACTCAAGGATGACCCTGTTGCCACGGACGGCAGTTTTAATGGGAGATCACGGGTATGAGAGCCGATACACAGAAAACTTTGCGCACCGCAGCGGGCATCTCTGCCTGGGCGGCCATGCTGGCGGTCAGTCAGGAATCATCTGCACTGGATAACCCCCAGCGCGAGGATTTTGCGCGCTACAGCGACTGGCGCAACCACCTTATGGCCACCGCACCGTGCGGTGAGTCGCTGATGCCGATGCTGGGTGGCTCGGAGCGTGCGCTGATTTGTTCAGATGCACTGCACCTGTCCAGCGATCGCAATGAGGCCGGCGGCAAGACGCAGGTAACCGATACCTACTTGTTGCGCGGCGCTACCTATACCGTACACAGCGGCATGATTGTCGCGGTGTTCCGGTAACCGGAGGGCCTGACCATGCCTCGTGATACTGGCGCGATGACGCTACTCATACTGGCCGCCCCCCTTGCGGTCGGTGTACTCGGCATCAGCGAACGGGTGCAATCGCAACCCACGTCTCAAAATGCTTCACAGCCCCTGCACTACGCTGACTGGCAGGAATCCCAACAGTAATTCCGCTACGGCCTTTTCTGCACCGCACCCGCCGCGTAGAATGCTGCCTCCCTAGCGAGGACCACCCCCATGAGTGAGCAAAAAGCCACCAACGTGCACTGGCACGGCGGTGAGATCAATCGCCCCGAACGCGCCCAGTTACTGGGTCACGGCGGCGCCACCCTCTGGTTTACTGGCCTGTCGGGCTCCGGCAAAAGCACCATCGCCGTCGCACTCGAGCAGGCGCTCTATCAGCGTGGCGTGTTGGTTTACCGGCTTGATGGCGACAATATCCGCCTGGGTATTAACAAGAACCTGGGTTTTAGCGCTGAAGACCGCGCCGAGAACATTCGCCGGGTGGGTGAGGTATCCAAGCTATTTGTTGATGGCGGCGTGATTGTGCTCAGTAGCTTTATCAGCCCGTATCTGGCGGACCGCCAGATCGTTCGTGAACTCCACGAAGCCGACGACATGCCGTTTATCGAGGTATTCGTGGACTGCAGCCTTGAGGCAGCGGAAGAGCGCGACCCCAAGGGGCTCTACAAAAAAGCCCGCGCGGGAGAGATCAAAAATTTCACCGGCATTGATGATCCCTACGAGGCCCCCGAGGCACCCGAAGTCCATCTCCATACCGACCAGCAGTCGCTGGAAGAAGAAGTCGAGCACCTGCTCGATCTACTAGAGAAGCAAGGGCTGATTCCGGCAGCCGCCTGATCGCACCCTGTAACCGAGAGATACCATGGCATTGATTGCACCCCACGGCGCGACTGAACTGCGCCCCCTGATTGTTGACGACGCCCGGCGCGGCGAGCTCGAAGCCGAGGCACTCACCCTCCCCTCCCTCGCGATGAGCTCAGCCGCAGCGGCCAACGCCGTGATGATGGGCGCGGGCTACTTCACACCCTTAACCGGCTATATGAATCGCGCCGATGCGTTATCAGTGGCTGAGAGCATGCGCACCACCGACGGCCTTTTTTGGCCCGTACCGGTGGTCAATCTGGCCGAGAGCTGCCCGGTAGAGGCTGGACAGCGCCTCGCGCTCACCGACCCCAACCGTGAAGGGCAGCCCCTTCTGGCGGTGATGACGGTCGAATCCGTCGAGATCCTCTCCGATGAGGACATTGCGTCCATACTTGCGAAGGTCTTCCGCACCGATGACCCCGAACACCCCGGCGTGGCCGCTTTCACCGCGCAGGGTCGCACCGTCATATCAGGCCCGATTGAGGTCCTGAACTACTCCTATTTTGAGGAGGACTTCCCCGATACCTTCCGCACGGCGATGGCGATTCGCAGCGAGATCGCGGAGCGCGGCTGGGAACGCGTGGTGGCCTTCCAAACCCGGAACCCCATGCACCGAGCTCACGAAGAGCTGTGCCGCATGGCCTTGGAAGACCTCTCCGCCGATGGCGTTTTGATTCATATGTTGCTGGGCAAACTGAAGCCCGGTGACATTCCCGCCGATGTGCGCGACGCCTCGATTCGCAAGATGGTGGACCTGTACTTCCCGCCCAACAGCGTGATGGTCACCGGCTACGGCTTTGACATGCTCTACGCCGGCCCCCGCGAAGCCGTACTGCACGCCGTATTTCGCCAGAACGCAGGCTGTACGCACCTGATTGTCGGTCGCGACCACGCCGGCGTGGGCAGCTACTACGGTGGCTTTGATGCCCAAACTATCTTCGACGATGAAGTACCAGAGGGTGCATTGGCCCTAGAAATCTACCGCGCCGACCACACGGCGTTCAGCAAGAAACTGGGCCGCGTTGTGATGATGCGCGATGCGCCTGATCACAGTCCTGAGGACTTCGTACTGCTGTCAGGCACCAAGGTGCGCGAGATGTTGGGTCAGGGCATTGCGCCACCGCCCGAGTTCTCACGCCCTGAGGTGGCTGAGATTCTGATGGCCTACTATCAGGAAATCGACGGCACGGCCTAAACGGGTTGAGTGGGGGGTGTGCGAGAGCGCTGGCCCCTTACTCCATCCCCGCCTCGGCCATGGCGCTCCGCGCAGCGCGAAAACACTCAAGGGCCTGCGGCACACCACAATAAATGCCGATCACGTGGATGATGGCGCGGAGCTCGTCTTTGGTCACACCGTTACTGATCGCGCCTTTGCAGTGCACTTCCCACTCATGCATTTTGCCGAGCGCGCCAATCATGGTGAGGTTCATCATGGAGCGCGTCTTGGGGTCGATCACATCATCTGACCAACCAAAACCCCAACACCAGGCGGTCATCGCCTCCTGAAACGGGCGGGTGAAGTCATCCGCCGCGGCCAGATTCTTCTCCACGTACTCGGCACCCAAAGTGCCCTTACGCATCTCGAGGCCTTTTTCAAACAGGTCGTTATCCATTTAGCCAATCCTTATGCCGATGTTCTTGGTTTGAACATAGTTCATGAGTGCTTCGCGGCCCTTCTCACGACCGTAGCCCGACTTCTTATAACCGCCGAAGGGCGTTTCAACGCCTCCGGCGTACCATTCGTTCACAAACACCTGACCCGTGCGAATCCGCTGAGCGACTCGCATGGCACCGTCAATATCCCGCGTGAAAACACCGCCGACGAGGCCATAATCACTGTCGTTGGCGATAGCGATAGCCTCGGATTCGTCTTGATAAGTGAGCATGGAAAGCACCGGGCCGAATACTTCGGAGCGGGCGATCTCCATATCTCTCGTCACACCGGCGATGACCGCGGGCGCCAGGAAAAAGCCGGCCTCATCCGGCGCGACGCCGCCCGTAGCGATGTCAGCACCAGCCTCGCGGGCGCGCGCCACCATACCGGCCGCACGATCTCGCTGCCCTTTGGAGATCATGGCGCCCATATTGGCGCCAAATTCGGGCCGATCGATTCCCGGGCCTACCGAAAGCGACTCCGCCAAGGCGACGATGCGCTCACGCACTTCACCCGCAATGGACTCGTGCACGATCAGTCGGGACATCGCCGAGCAGACCTGGCCGGCGTTGAAGTAAATGCCCCAGCGCACACTGTCGATCAGGTTATCGAGGTCGGCATCCGCACAGACAATGGCTGCGGACTTACCGCCTAATTCCAGCACACAGGGCACCACGTTTTGCGCAGCCGCGGTGGCGATCGCGACCCCGGTGGGGACCGACCCCGTAAAGACCACTTGATCGATACCGGGGTGCGCGGAGAGCGCCGCGCCCGCCTCACTGCCGACACCACACAGAATATTCACCGCACCCGGTGGGAAGCCCGCCGCCTCGGCGGCACGGGCGATGTAAAGATGCGTTAACGGATCGAGCTCGGGCGATTTAATGACCACAGTGTTGCCGGTGGCCAGCGCCGCGGCCATGCCTCGCGCGGTCATCTCAAGCGGATAGTTCCACGGGATAATTTGCGCTGACACACCTCTGGGCTCGTAGGTGGTGAAATCGTAGTAATCCGTCCCCAGCGGAATCGAGCGCCCTTCCAGCGTCTCGGCCTGGTTACCGTAGTACTCGAAGTACCGCGCGGCGCCCTCAATCTCGACCACTGACTCCCACAGCGGCTTACCGGCCTCCAGCGTCAGGAGCTGCGCGATGTCATCGATATTCGCCAAAAGGTAATCGCCGATCGCACGCACCATGCGGCCCCGCTCCACGGGACGCATCGCCGAGAGCACGCCGCTCTCGTGACAGCGCCGCGCGGCAGCCACCGCGGCATCGATATCCGCGGCATTGGCAGAGGCCTGCTCGGCGAGTGGCGCACCGGTGCCGGGGTTATCCACCACAATCCGGCCCGCACCACCGTCGACAAACTGTCCGTCGACGTAGTTCTGGTAGTAAGATTGGGGCTCAAAGGTGGGCATCAACCGCCTCCCGGGTCCAGGTTTGCAGGGCACGAATCGAGTGCTCCGAGTTCACGCCGCCCTCGGGGTCGAGTACTAACGGCCCGGGGGTATACCCGCGGGAGTTCATGCCGCGCTGAATCGATTCCACCAACCGAATGTCCTCAGCCACAGTGGTGTCGCGGTCCTGTATCGCTAACTGCTCAGCGACCGCTTTGCTTGCCTCGTCATGTGCGTACCAGCCGCGGTAGAGCATGACTTCGTCGACCCGCACCCCGATTCGCCAGTGATAGGTATTGAGCACGTTGCCTGGGTAGACCTGAAACGAAAACAGCGGCCACAAGAACCAGCTCGAGTACTTACCCGCGAAGGCGTTTGACCCAAGATCAATTGGGTAGGTCATGTCAGAGAGATCATCCTGACACTCTGTGGTGTGCCTCAGACAATATCCCTGCGGCTGAATGTCATAGGTCTCGGGCTTGATCACCCCCGAGGCAAAGGTCGGATGATTGCGCGAGCAGTGGTAGCACTCGGAGTAGTTTTCCACCGAGATCTTCCAATTGGTGTGCTCATAGATCTCGACATACTCGGTCGGCGTGAGTGTGTTGATATGGGGCACGTACTGCGCGAGCTCACCGCGCACGCCGGGAAACCAGCTGTCCATCGGCGCGGCATCATCATCGAGGTTCACGAATAAAAAGCCATGAAAATCCTCGAGCCGCACCGAAGTCAGGCAAATCGATTCCCGGTCGAACCCGGGCGTGCTGTGGATATTCGGCCCGCCCTTGAGCTGGCCCTTCAGGTCGTAAGTCCAGGCGTGATAGGGGCACACCAAAAGCGGTGCATTGCCGCTATCGCTGACCAACTCGTGGGCGCGATGCTGACACACGTTGTAGAAAGCGCGGAACTCACCGTCCTTACCCTTAATACAAAAAAGGTTCTCTCCGGCCACGCTGAAAGTGAAGAAGTCGCCGGGCTTCTCCAGCTGTGAGACATGCCCGGCAAACTGCCAGGTACTCGCCAGCAAGTGCTGCTTTTCGATCGCAAAGATCGCGGGGTCGATGTAGTACCGCGCGTCGAGTGAGCGCAGTGGCTCAGTCATCGCTGTAAATCCCCAGCGCGTGGCGGCGGCTGTGAAAGGCCTCCACCCGCTCGATAATCTTGTCGTCGGCCCGCGCGATCACGAATGACAGCAAGGTTTCGAGGAGCGCGATGGTCGCGACAGAAGACGGGAAAAACTGCGGTGTGTCATCGGTGACCTGAAAGGCATGATCGGCGAGGCGGATAATAGGCGAAGTCGCGCGGTCAGAGATAGCCACGATCGTCACCCCCTGCTCCTTTGCCAGTCGGGTCGCGGTGACGACCTCGTCTCGATACGGCGCCGAGGTGAGTGCAATCAGCACATCGTCGGGCCCCGCCCAGGTGAGATCATCGGTGGGTGTCGCACCGGGGCGCGGGATGGCATGGAACTCGACCATGCCCGTACTCGCCAGATACGTGAAGTTCTGGGCGTTGGCGTGATGGATGCCTACACCCAGCGTGAAAACCTGCCGCGACTGCCAGATGGCATCGGCGGCGCGGGTGAGTGCCTCGGCGTCGATTTGTGAGAACGTCGCCTCAATGTTGTCGATGGCGGCGCGAATCAGGTCGGCGTACAAGGGCCCCAACTGCCCCGACTGGGAAACCTGCTGTAGCCAGCGCACACGGTCGGTGAAGCTGACAAAGCCCGTGCGCATTTGCTCACGAAACGGCGCACGCAGCTCTTCATACCCTTCAAAACCCACCGACTTGGCGAGCCGCACCAGCGTGTTCGGGGTGACCTCTGCGGCTTCTGAGATCTCGCGGATCGATGACACACCCACTTCATTGGGGTTATCGAGAATGAACCCCGCCGCCTTTTTCAGCTGCGGACTGAAGCTGTCGAGCTCTGCGGTGAGGCGCGCCAAAATCCCGTCAGGCGTCGCGCTAGCTGACCCCGAATCGAAAGATGGTACATTTGTGCGATTATTGTTGCGCATTGGTAAAATCGTAACATATGATCTTACGCCGTTGATACCGACTGGAGACTGATCATGGCCGGACCGACCCACCCCGTTCCCGCGACCGCGCGGGTTGTCATCATCGGAGGGGGCGTCATGGGCTGCGGTATCGCCTACCACCTCGCCCACGAGGGCTGGACCGATATTGTGCTCCTGGAGAAAGCCGAGCTGACCTCGGGCTCCACCTGGCACGCCGCGGGGCAGATCACCCACTCCACCAGTTCCTTCGCACTCGGCAAATGCGTGGATTACAACATCTCGCTGTATAGCGGCGGCCTCGAGGCCGAAACCGGGCAATCCACCACCTGGCACGACTGCGGCTCCTTCCGACTCGCCTACGACGAGGATGAGATGGACTGGCTGCGCTACACCCGCTCGGTGAACATCGCGCTGGGCTTCAATTCTGAAGTCGTCGACCCGGCGTTTGTGCGCGCACACCATCCGTTTTACAACCTCGACGGTGTGCTCGGCGCACTGCATACCCCCGACGATGGCCATGTGGACCCTTCAGGCGTCACCCTCGGCCTCGCCAAAGGCGCGCGCCAACTGGGCGCCACGATAATTCGCCATTGCCGCGCCACCAACGTGACGCAGCTGCCTAGTGGGGAGTGGCAGGTCGCCACCGAACACGGTGACATTACCTGCGAGCACGTGGTGAATGCCGGCGGCACCTACGCACGGCAGGTCGGTGAATGGAGCGGTATAAACATTCCCACCACCTCCATGACCCACCACTACTTTGTGACCGAGACGGTGCCCGAGTTTCTCGAAGTGGAAAAAGAACTGCCCGTGATTCGCGACGACAAGTTGGTCTCGGGTTATATCCGCATGGAGCAAAAGAGCGGCCTCATTGGCATCTATGAAAAAGCCAACCCCAACGTGGTCTGGGACGACCACTGCCCTTGGGAAGCCGAGAATTTTTTATTCGAGGCCGACTACGACCGCGTCATGCCCTGGCTTGAGAACGCGCTGGATCGCATGCCGATCTTTGCCGAGCTCGGCATCAAACAGGATGTGCACGGCGCGATTTCACACCCACCCGACGGCAATCCGCTGATTGGCCCCGCCCCGGGTGTGCGCAATTACTGGTGCTGCTGCGGCACACAGATTGGCATCGGCTGGGGCCCGGGCCTGACCCGTGAACTGGCGCGGTGGATGGTGCACGGCTCGGCCGATGTCTCGATGCGCGCCTTTGACCCGCGCAGATTTGGCGACTACGCCGACAAAAAGTGGCAGAACATCAAAGCGCGAGAAGACTACTTGCTGCGCCACGAGATCCCCTTCCCTCACTTCAACCGTCTGGACGGCCGACCGGTGAAACCGAGCCCCCTCTACGAGCGACTCAAGGAACAGGGGGCTGTCTTTGAAGAGGTCTATGGCCACGAGCGCCCGCGCTGGTTCGCCACCGGTAACGAGGCGCAGGAAGATCACTACGGCTTTGGTCGCAACATCGTTCACGAACGCGTAGGAGAAGAACACCAAGCCGTGCGCGAACGCGTGGGCATTATGGATATCTGCGCCTTTACCAAGGTCGAGGTCGCAGGGGTTGAGGCGGAGTCGCTCCTGAATGGCCTCATTGCCAACACCCTGCCCCGCAATGTCGGCGGCATTTGCCTGACTCACATGCTCAATGAGCGCGGGCGCATCGAGATGGAAATGACCATCGTAAAATTCGCCGACGACCGCTACTACCTGACCTGCGCCGCCTTTTTCGAGCAGCGGCTACTGGATCATCTGGCGCGTTATCAGGGTGATGCGGAGGTCACGATCAGCAATTTATCGAATGACTGGTTCGCCATGGCGCTACAAGGCCCCCAGTCCAAGGCCACCTTGGCACCCCATGTTGCGGAGTCGCTTGAGATCGCCGATTTCCCCTGGCTGCGGGGCAAGGAGATCGCCGTTGCCGGCCATACCGCGTGGGCGCTTCGCATGTCCTACGCCGGCGAGATGGGCTGGGAGTTCCACGGCCCGCGCGAGGTCATGCTGCCGATCTATGAGGCGCTGTGGCAATCCGGACAAACCCACGGCATTGCCAACTACGGCAGCTTCGCGATGAACAGCCTGCGAATGGAAAAAATGTTCCCTGGCGCTTCAGAACTCAACAACGAAGTGACGCTCCCCGAAGCAGCCGTTATGCGCTTCGTCAAAACCGACAAGGGCGACTTTGTGGGTCGAGACCAGACCGTTGCCGCCGCCGAAGGTGCGCTGCCCTGGGTCTGCGCCTATCTGGCGATAGAAGCCGATGGGCATCACGACGGCCACGGAGGCGAGGCGGTGCTGATGAACGGCGAGAAGGTCGGCTCCACCAGTTCCATGGCCTATGGCTACACCGCAGAAAAGATCATGGCCTTTGCGTACATCACGCCGGAAGCAGCCTCCCCCGGTCAGGCGCTTGAGGTCGTGATTGCCAATTCACCGCGCGCCGCGGTGGTATTGGGTGAGGCGGCGTATGACCCCGCAAGCGAGCGACCGAGGGCTCGCGCATGAAGATCACCCGCATCTCGCTGTGGCATGTGCCGCTGACCAGCCACGAGACCTATTACATGGCCGAGGGCAAGACCTGCGATACCGTCGAAACAGTAGTGGTGCGTCTCGATACCGATGCGGGCCTGACCGGCTGGGGGGAATACTGCGCGATCCCCCACTACCTGCCCGCCTACGCCCGCGGCGTTGCGCCCGCGATGACCGAGATGGCCTCACAAATTATCGGGCACGACCCCATCGGGGCACCGGCCTTCATGCACCGGTTAAACAAATGGCTGATCGGCCACGGCTATGCCAAATCCCCGATCGATATGGCGCTCTGGGACATCAATGCCAAGGCCGCCAACCAACCGCTCTACAACCTGCTGGGCGGATTACACGCGACCCGCATCCCCACCTACCACTCGATTACCTGCATTGACCCCGATGCGATGGTGGAGATCGCGCGGGAGGCCTATGCCGACGGTATTCGGCAGTTCCAGTGCAAACTCGGCGCCGATGACGACTGGCAAGCTGACGTCGCGCGCCTGCGCAAAGTGCGTGAGGCGGTGGGCGATGGACCCCGCGTCTACGGTGACTGGAACTGTGGTTCGACCAAACTCGATGCGATTCGGGTGGGTCGCGCGGTGGCTGACCTCGACATCATGCTCGAGCAGCCCTGCCAGACGCTTGAGGAGTGCGCGAGCGTGAAAAACGCCACCCTGCTCCCGATGAAGATCGACGAGAACGCCCAATCCTGCGCCGATCTGCACACCGCGAATCGGCTCGATTGTATCGATGCCGTGGCACTAAAGATCTCCAAATTCGGTGGCCTGAGCGCCGCTGTCGAAGCCCGGGACACCTGTGTGCAACTGGGTATCAAGATGTGCGTGGAAGACACCTGGGGCTCGGATATCGTCACCGCCGCGGCACTCCACTTGGCCGCCGCGACACCGCCAGAGGCCGTCATGAACGTGTGTGACCTATCAGGTTATGTGGGACCCAGACTCGACCCCAACAGCCCGGTGCGCAGTGAGGGTGCCATTGGCCCCACGGATCGGCCCGGCCTCGGCATCGAACCCGACCTCACTATTTGGGGAGACCCCGATGTCATCCTGGACTGATCGCGCACAGGCCGTCTTGCCCGGCGGTGGCTTTGGCAACTTTGACCCGTCGCTGGTCATCAAGAACGGTCAGGGGTCCCGCGTGTGGGATGTCGAGGGCAACGAGTACATCGACTACTTGATCGGCTCCGGCCCCATGCTGCTGGGGCACGGGCACCCCGAAGTCGTCGAGGCCATCGAAAAACAGTTGCGCGACGGCTTCACGTTCTTTGCCAACAATCCTCAGGGGATCGAGCTGGCCGAGCGAATTTGCGAAGCCGTGCCCTGTGCCGAGCAGTTGCGCTACGTTTCGACCGGTGGCGAGGCCGACATGTTTGCCATCCGCCTGGCACGTGCCTATACCGGCCGCGATCTCATCATCAAGTTTGAGGGCGGCTATCACGGCATGAGCGATGAGGGTCAAATGAGCTTGAGCCCGACCGAGCTCCGCCCCTTCCCCGAAGCTGAGCCGGATTCCGCTGGCATTCTCGAGAAAGCCCGCGAGGGCGTGCTCATTGCGGCCTGGAATGACCCTGCACAGCTGGATGCATTATTCGCCGAGCACGGCTCGCGCATCGCCGCGATCATTGCCGAGCCACTGCAGCGCATCATTCCCGCAGAGCCCGGCTTTCTCGAGCATCTGCGGGCACTCTGCGATCAACACGGCAGCCTGCTGATTTTTGATGAGATCGTGACAGGCTTCCGCTTCGCCTGGGGCGGCGCGCAGTCAAAATATGGCGTTACTCCCGACCTCTGCACGCTGGGGAAAACCATTGGCGGCGGCCTGCCGCTGGCCGCACTCGCAGGCCGTGCCGATTTGATGCGCTTGTTCGACAAATCGCAAGCCGGCGCCCAGTGGCTCATGCAAGTAGGCACCCTCTCCGGAAATCCGTTGGCCTCTGTGGCCGGCCTCGCCACCCTCGAGGTGCTGTCACGGCCGGGTACTTATGAGATGATGCACGAATACGGACAGCGCATCCAGCAGATACTCCATGACGCTCTCGCGCCCACGGGCATCCCGTTCCAGATCGTCGGTGACCCCATGTTATTCGATGTGGTCTTTGCCGAAACGCCGATCCGCGATTACCGGGATACCTTCGCCGCCGACAAGACGGCGCAAGGCATATTTAATCACGTGCTTCGCGAACAGGGCATTTTGAAATCTCCCGCTAAAATCTACCCGCACCTAGCGCTGACCGAGGCGGATCTGGGCCAAACCGAATCCGCTATCCAAGCCGCAGCTACAGCTCTGACCCAGTAGCAAAGCCGCTGAGCTGTTGAGTCGCTGAAGCCCGACAACAGATTAATCCCCTGGGTGGGGGCATTCTCTACACGGCATGACAGTGGACAGTCTGCCGGGAGCTCCTCATCTCTTAGTCACCACAAAAACATCTCAGCACCCTGCAATATTTGCCGACCTAGAAAACGACAAAGTGACTTGCCCATTCAATTCGGCTACGGGACACACTGACAGGGGGTTTTTCCTCGGGCTCAGACGCGAACGAATTTACCTTTGGTAGCAATGTGCGCTCTAATAGCCAGCGACATTGTGGCGCAAAGGACAGACCCATCGAGACATCACCACCGGCGCAGCCAGAGGCTCAAGCAGCCAAACCCAGTCTGAGGCATCGCTATCTGCAGCTGCTGTTGCTGATCGTAGGCAGCGGCGTGATTTATCCGGCGGTATATATGCGCCAGAACTTCGAGGGATCGATGCTCGAGACCTTCGATATCACCCGCGCGCAACTGGCTGAGTGCCACTCGATCCTGGGGGTCATTTTCTTTTTAACCTATCTCCCCAGTGGATGGCTGTCAGACAAACTGCCCACCCGCTGGTTAATCAGCGTCTCGATGGCCGGGACGGGGGTTTTCGCGCTCTGGCTCAGCACCGCCCCCGACTTTGCGCAGATCAAATGGATTTTCATCGGCTGGGGGGTGACCAGTGGTCTCACGCTTTGGGGCGCGCTGATCAAAGGTACCTCTCTCCTTGCACCACACGACCAACAGGGTCGTTTTTTTGGCTTGCTGGAGAGTGGTCGCGGGTTGGTTGAGGCGCTGTTGGCGAGCATTGGGCTCGCTGTTTTTGCCTACTTCCTGAATAGCATGGGCGCTGGTACGAGCGCCTCCCTTACCGCGGTGATTGTGTTCTATGGGCTAGTTGCGATTGGCTTGGCGCCCATTGTCTTTTTCGCGCTCAGAACCTCGACGATGGAAGCCCCGCCCGATCCCAATCGACGCGGCATGTCGGGATTTTCCCGGGATATGAGAGAACACTTCACCAACCAAAAAATCTGGCTGGCGGCCCTCGTCATTTTGATCGGTTATCAAATCTTCTGGGTGACGTATTCCCTCGCGGGCATGCTCGAGTCCGTCTTCCAGTTGAGTGCTGTCACGGTGGGGGCCATTACGGTAGGCAGACTGTGGATGCGACCGCTTGGCGGCGTGTTGGCAGGGTTTATTGGAGACTACTTCAAGGTCATCCCCTTCCTCGGCATCCTCATGCTGATTGCCGGTGGGCTGTTGGCGCTCCTTCCCGCCTTACCCGCCACGGTCGGCGTGATGGTGTTATTCCCCATGGTGCTGCTGATTGCGCTCTTTACCTATGGGGTGCGGGGTATTTTCTGGGCAACACTCGATGAGTGCGATGTGTCGGCCAGTACCCGGGGGCTGGCGGTCGGTCTGATCAGTTTGCTCGCGTATACCCCGGATATCTATGTGCCGATGGTGCAATCCTGGGCCCTTGCGAACTGGAGTGGCCAACAAGGTTTTCAGGTGTACTACGGCCTGTTTGGCGCAAGCAGCCTACTGGGCTTTGTCGCTGCAAGACGGCTGACTCGCCTCGGCAAAGACATTCACTAGCCCACTAGGCTGGCAGGTTTAGCCAACCCCTTGGCGCATCCGGCCAATTCATTTCAATGCCACTACTCGATACTGGGTTCATCGGCAGATCGGTGACCTCTGAGTTGCCCTGACCTTCAGGCCAACACCCACCCCGCCGACTTTGAGTGGCTCCTTTTTTGCCCCGCGCTGCGGGGCCTTTTTTTAGCCACTCGACAGCTAGCACAACCACCACTCGGCAAGGAGGCTGAATGGACAAGGCAGCATATTTTCAATCGGTGCACGAGGCACAGTTTGCCCTGGGTAAAAAAACGGGCGCCTGCCTGAGTGCACAATATTTGGCGTTAGAGGCTTTTCTGCAGCGCAGCCCCGCCTGGCACTACCAGTGGTGGCCCATTGTGGGCATCACCCCCAAGGCCTGGTTCATTTTGCAGACGCGCGCCGTGGCGAATCCGCGGAGCCGCATGATTCCGACCACGGGCTGATTCGAGCACATCTTTACGACCGCGTGGAGCGAGGCCGGGAACTGTTCGAACGCGAATCACCGCTCCCCGACGCCTGGCATTTCTATGAGGCACGGGACGCCGCGGTGCTGGCACTTACCGAGGAGCGCGACACCGTCGCCAATATCCTCTGCCTGGCTTTGGATCCCGAGTGTTTTGGGCAGCAAACCAGCGGCGTGCCCACTATTACGCGCAGGAAACTGACAGCACTGCAGGCAAGCTTGAGCCAGATGGCGGCCTAACAGTCCGCTGCAATGAGCACAATTTGGCGTGCATTCAGTTGCGGGTGCAATGGTCTCAGATATGTTTTCACCGCACTGTAATGGGCCGGTCATCACACCGTCACGAAGCGCCCCTATTCTAAAAGTTCACCTGGGGGTGGACCTCGAGATGTTCTCTCTGTGCCCGGCTAACTTGCCGGGCTTTTTTATGGCCGCCAGCCGCCTACTTGGGGAATGTGGTTAACGAGAACCCCTGCGGGTTGTAGCCCAGAACGCGACCTGAAGCGCCATGCCAATTTACGCGTAAACTAACGCACCGACCCCCGGATGGAGCAGATAATGGATTGTCCGGTCAGCACCTATTCCTTTATCGAACGCCTCACCGAGTGTGGTCTGTATGGCTTCAGCCTCACGCAGGTTCTGCTACTGGTGGGCCTTGCTATCGTCGGTGCGGCCTATGCGATCTGGGAGCATCGTAAGCAAGTCCGTGAAGAGCGAAACGAAAAATCCGATCGGATGTAGCCCTCGGAGCGCTTCAGAACATCAGTGAACGAACCATAAAGCCCGGCAGCTGCCGGGTTTTTGTTACCACATTGCGTTTACTGCATCGTCAGCACATTGACCGTGAGATCATCCGCTGACCCACAGGCAGCTGCCATCTTGGCAAATTGCGCTTGCCACTCCGCATCAGCCTCCTGCCAGGCAACCGCTTTCTCCATCGACTCGATAGAAGAGTGCACATCGACTGACACTAACGCGCCGTCTGCATGGATCGCCGGTGCCGCCGAGTAGGGATACGGCGAGGCATCGCGCTCGTAGGCAATCATCTCTTTAATCAAAGACATGCCCCTATCGGCATCGGCGCAGGGCCAATGGTAAACAATCACAATCTGGCCGGGCTTGGCCGCCAGCTGGGGGCCTTCCCCTTGCTCGTGGTGGCCACCCACCGCCACCGCGGACATCAGAAAGGCCTTGAGCCCAAGCGCTGTCGTTTTGATCATTGTCATCGGTGTTCTCCTTGAGTGGCGGGGCCCACACGCAGGCAGCCCCGGCCAGGTTTTATTGTGGATCCTGATACTCGTAGTAACCGCCGGTCGGGATCATGACATGCGCGCCCGGCGTGCCCGGAAACATCACGTAGGGCGCCCCAAGATTAAAATTGTCGGTCATGCCATCCAGCGATGAAGGGTCCTTAGGCAGGAGCATCAAATGGGGTCCCGACTCGATCCATTGTGACGGATCTTTGGCGTCAGCGATGTCGAGTACGCCCGCCGTCGTATTGTCTTCACCGACGTCGCCATGCAGCATCCACATAAAAGTATCGCGTTCAATATCCGGCGCGTTGCCGGCCATAAAATCGCTTATCCACTTCATACCAACGTCGTCTGTGCACATGGGCATGGCCTCATGGGCAGAGCCCCAGCCACCCTCAGGCGCGGGTCGCGGATTGCCCACCATACAAGTCCAGCCGTTGGTGCCCTCGCGGAGTACCGAGCCATCCAGGCCGAGCACCGTCGCGTTGGTGCCGAGCGGCGCCGGTGCCGCCGAAGAATAAGCCCAGATCTGCCATTCAGCGCCGTCGTGCGCACTATCGGGCTCGCCCGCCTGCGCGGTGAGACCCAAAGCAGCAATCACCGCTGCAATAAAATAACGTGTCATCGTTCTCTCCCACTGTTCGCTTGGTTTTCAGTTCCACTCATCACACTAGGCCAAAACCGGACCCCACCACAAACCGGATCAGAGTCACAGACTGACGCAGATTTTGCCGAAGTGTTGTTGCGATTCCTGATATCGAAACGCGTCTGCCAACTCAGCGAGCGGATAGGTCTTATCGATCACGGGCTGCATATCGTGGGCCTCGACCGCGGCGATCATATTGACCTGATCGGCCTGACTGCCCACGGTAATACCGCTGATACGCCCATTCTTGGTCATCAGTGCCGCAGTGGGCACCTCACCGGCCCAACCCGTCAGCACACCGATCAAACTAATACAGCCATCCACCGCCAGCGCGCTGATTGATTGGGGTAGGTTGCCGGGTCCGCCCACCTCAACCACCAGATCAACGCCTGCGCCGCCGGTCAGCTCGAAGGCTTGTTCGCCCCAGTTGGCGTGGGTCTTATAATTAATCAGGTGCTCGGCGCCCAGCGCACCGAGACGCTCGAGCTTGGCGTCAGAGGAAGAGGTAGCGATCACACGGCAGCCTATCATGCGCGCCATTTGTAACGCGACCACGGAGACGCCCCCACTGCCCTGCACCAGCACCCAGTCGCCGGGCTTGAGCGCCGTCTCGACAACTAGCGCACGCCAGGCGGTCAGTCCCGCGCAGCTCAGGGTCGACGCCGCGTCAAAATCGAGGTTGGCAGGCATGCGGCTGAAGGCCGTGGCCGGCATGGTCACAGTCTGCGCAGCGAAGCCGTCGATGTGATCACCCGGTACGCCTAACAGATCGGGCAGCGTTGGCCGACCGCCCGCCCAATTGGGAAAGAAATAACTCAAGACCCGATCTCCCTCGGCGAAAGTCGTGACACCCTCGCCGACCGCGGTGACCACACCGGCGCCGTCAGACATCGGAATCCGACCATCGTCCGCCGGGATCAACCCTGTTACGACCGCGTAGTCGTGGAAGTTGAGCGAAGTGGCTTTGATTTCGACCTGTATCTCACCAACCCCAGGCGCGCGGGGTTCAATCTCGGCGAGGTGAAGTTGGTCGAGGCCGCCCGGGGCGGTGAGCTTCGTGGCATGCATAGCGAGTTATCCATTGATGTTTGGTCGGTCAGTATAGAGGCAAGCCGCCCACAAACGGGACCGCTCTGCTAAGCTCACACTGGAGAGCACGATTTCCATGGGCGCTGCGCTGCCGCGCCCCACGCGAGCGGTAAATCATGAACAAGCTGGAACAACTGCGCGCCATGACCACGGTCGTGGCCGATACGGGTGATCTCGAGGCCATCACACGGCTCAAACCCACCGACGCCACCACCAACCCTTCACTGCTGCTCAAGGCCGCGGCATTGCCCGAATTCGCTGACGAAGTCGCAGCGCTCACAGCGTCTCAAGAGGCCGTGGCGGATAGGGTCGACCGCTTTGCCGTCAGCGTCGGGGCCAAGATCAATCAAGTGATCCCGGGTGTCATCAGCACAGAGGTCGATGCGCGGCTTTCTTTCGATACCGAGGCCACCATCGCCAAAGCCGAGAAACTGATCGGGCTTTATGACGATACGGGTATTGGTCGCGACCGCGTGCTCATCAAAGTCGCGGCGACCTGGGAAGGCATTCGCGCAGCGGAAACACTCGAGCAGCGCGGTATCCACTGCAACGCCACGCTGATCTTCAGCTTTGAACAGGCCTGCGCCTGTGCCGACGCGGGGGTGTTTCTCATCTCGCCCTTTGTCGGCCGCATCACCGACTGGTACACCGCCAACACCGATCTCGTCATTCAAAACCCTGTCGATGACCCGGGCGTTCAGTCCGTTACGCGGATCTACAAACACTTCAAGGCCCATGGCTACGACACCGTCGTCATGGGGGCAAGCTTCAGAAACACTGGCCAAGTGGAAGCGCTCGCGGGCTGTGATCGCCTGACGATCAGCCCCGATCTTCTACAGCAATTAGAAGCCGACGAGAACGACCTGCCACAGCGCCTCGCCGACAGCGGCGACCGCGCTCCCCCACCCCCAGCGCTCAGCCAGAGCGACTTTCTGTTGGCGAACAATCAAGACCCGATGGTCTCGGAAAAGCTCAGCGACGGGATCCGGCGCTTTGTCGCCGATCAGGAAAAACTGGAAGCAATCTTAGGTGCGTAACGCCTCACGCGACTTGGGAGGCGGGAATCAGATTCTTCTCTAGTTCATTGGCGGGGCGATGGATACACCAGGTTCCAGCCGGGTGATAAATATAAGCAAGGCAACTGTTGCAGCTGTCACACTGTGAGGGCGCTTCAGGCGACGTTTGCCACCGGTTGATGAGATCGGGCTCGCGGAGCAGCGCCCGCCCCATCACCACCGCCTCAAACCCGCCGGCCATAATCTGCTCCACATTAGCCGTGCTTTTTACCCCGCCGATGTAAGCCAGTGGCATCGACACTGCCTCGCGGATTTGGGTCGAGTAGTCCCAAAAGTAGAGCTCTTTAAAAGCCACTTTGGGCGCGGTTTTGGCGGTGCTCGCCACCGCGATGCCGGTCAGGGTCCACTTACCGATCACCCGCATCATGGCCTCGAGATTCATGCTGCTACCGAAGGTGAACCAATTGGATTCCACGTTGCGGCCGCCCGAGAGCACCAGCATATCGGCACCGGCCTCCTCTAGCGCTTTTGCCGTAACGATCGCGTCCTCCACGTGCGCGCCGCGAGAGCGACCATCGTCCACATTGATTTTGGCCAGCACCGCGATGCGGTCACCCACCGCGTCTTTTACGGCCCGGAGCACCCGCGCCGGAAAGCGCACGCGATTCTCGGGGCCGCCGCCAAACTCATCGGTACGACGGTTGTCCATCGGCGAGATAAATTGATTGAGCAGATATCCGTGACCCATGTGGATCTCGACCGCATCGAAGCCCGCCTCAACGCAAAGCTCGGCACCCTCGACAAAGCGCGCGACCATCTCGTCCATGTCATGCTGGCTCATGGCGCGTCGGAACACGTTGCCGCACAGCAGGCCCGCGGCGTTGAGGCCACCGCTGGCGCTCTTGAGGGGGGCCGGTACGAAGGTACCCGTGACGAATGAGCCGCCGTGAGTAATCTGCGCGGCGATCTTGCCGCCCGCCCGATGCACCGCATCGGTCACTGCTTTGAGATCCGGGAGGACCTCGGCGCGGAGCCAGATCTGATCTGCCAGCGTTCGACCGGTTTTCTCCACCGCCACATAGGCCATGGTGCTCATGCCTACCCCGCCCTCTGCCAACGTGCGATGGTGCTCAAGCATGGCTTGGGTCGGCACGCCCTGTTTGGACATGTTCTCGTTGGTCGCCGCCTTGATAAAAGCGTTGCGCAGGGTGATAGGGCCGATCTGGAGCGGCTCCCATACCTTGGCAAGCGTTGATTCGGGCACAGTGACGCTCGTGTATGTGGCTTGAGGACGCTCGCATTATAGCGGCGCGGCTGTGCCGCACCGATAGTCCGAACGTGCAGAGTCCCTAGCGCTTAAACGGTGCGCAGAGAGGGCGACTCAGCCCAGAATTGCGGGCAATTCCTTGGAGAGCGCCATGCGCTCTTTCACCGCCTGGCCGGTCAGCGCAAAGCCCAAAAGCTCACCCGCACCGGATCGGAACAGCGCCTTGATATCGGGCGCATCACCCTCAAAGTGCCACTCGCCTTCGGCGTCTTTAGCAGGCGGAGAGACCACCACAGGGCAGGCCGGTGTTTTGATTGCCACCGGCATGGCGGGATAGCTGACGTCAGTCGCCTCACCCGCCAATGTGGCCGCCAATGCACGCGCCGCTGCCATCAATGGCGCCACATACACCAGCACGTGTCCTGCCACTTCGGCACAATCGCCCATGGCGTATACGTTGGGTGCGTTGGTGCGCAGCTGCCGATCGGTGACGATGCCGCGATTGACCTCAATGCCCGCCTCGCTGGCCAATGTGGTACGTGGTTTAACGCCTACTGCACACAGGACCGCGTCGGCTTCGATGGTGTCGCCGTTGTTCAGGGTCACCGCGTAGCCGTCACCTGCACGGTTCACCTCAGTCGCCAGCGGGCCAAAGTGGAAGGTGGCACCCTTCTCTTCGAGGGCCGCCTGCACTGCCCGCCCGGACTGCTCCGGCAGCAGGGTCGGCAGGCACCAGCCCATGGGGTCGACGGCTTCGACCGTAAACCCGCCATTCAACAGATCGTTGGTGAATTCACAGCCGATGAGCCCGGCGCCGATGATGGCCACCTTCTTCGCCCCTTTGGCGGCCAGCAGGTCCTGAAAGCGCCGGTAATCGTCGAGGTCATTCACGCCGAGCACGTCTTCAGCCGCGTTGCCGCCAATGGGCGGTCGAATCAGCTCGGCCCCCAGCGCCAATACCAACTCGCTGTAGGGCAGCGCCTCACCGCCCTCGAGGTGCACGGTTTGTGTTTGGGTATCGATACTCGCGACCCGGGTGCGGGTGCGCACCGTCACGTTCAACTGCTCCGCCAGTTCCTCGGCGCTTTGCGCCGCCAATTTGTCGGCGTTGAGATCCTTGGTGTAACCCGTAGAGATCATCGGCTTCGAGTAGCCCTCGCCGCCGTCGGATGTCAGCACCGTAATGGCGACGGCTTCATCCTTGCGGCGCAGCTCGCGGACCAGGCCATAGCCTGCCAAGCCCGAGCCAATCACCAAGACTGATCGCGCACTGACGTCGCCCGACGCTCCGGTTTCTGCGGAGGCTTCCTCGGCGTCACCGTCATCCGAGCCCGGGATGAGCTCAAAATCTTCCTTGCCCACACCGCAATCTGGACAGGTCCAGTCATCGGGCACGTCTTCCCATTTGGTACCCGGCGCGATGCCGTCCTCGGGCCAGCCTTCTTTCTCGTCGTAAATCAGTCCGCAGACGATGCATTCCCAACGGGCCATGGGTGTTCTTCCTCTCTATCTTGGTAGCGACATGATTAGTCGCGTTTTAAAAAGTCGCTTTATGAAAAGCCGCGCTATAAAAAATCGCGTTTGTGACAACGGCGAGCAGAGTGCCAGTACAGGGCACCCCTGTCACGCACGAATGCAGTAAACCGGGCTCTCGCCAGCGAGTTGCCGAATGAGTCAGGGACTGCGGCTCAGACCGCCGCCGCGAGTTGCGTCGCCTGGTTGATCGCCGTCTTCGCATCCAGCTCGGCGGCCTCGTAAGCACCGCCAACCAGATCCACCGACAGACCTTCTGCCTCCAGCGCGTCGTAAAGGCTCCGCTCCGGCTCTTGACCGGCACAGATGATCACCGTGTCGACGTCGAAAGTCTTTGGCTGGCCACCGATCAACACATGAAGGCCCGCATCATCAACACGCACGTACTCCACCGCGTTGACCATGTTGACGCCACGACGGTTTAGCAAGAGCCGCTTGGTCCAGCCGGTGGTCTTGCCAAGACCACGACCCACAGGCGTGTCTTTGCGCTGCATCAACCACACCTCGCGATCGGCCTTACTTACCACGGGCTCAACGCCGGTCACGCCGCCACGCGGATGATTCTCGAAGTCCACGCCCCACTCCTTAGCGAACAGATCGATATCCAGCGCCGAGCTCGTGCCCTCATGAGTAATGAGCTCGGTGACATCAAAGCCGATACCGCCGGCGCCCACGACCGCGACTTTTTTACCGATCGGCTTGTTGCCTTTGATCGCGTCGATATAGCCCACCACCTTCTCGTGGTCGATGCCGGGAATGTCGGGCATGCGCGGGTTAATTCCCGTCGCCACCACCACGTGATCGAACCCAGCTGACGCGAGTTGTGCCGCATCAACGCGCTCACCGAGTTTGACGGTAACGGCGTACTTATCGAGCATCGCGCGGTAGTAACGCAGGGTCTCGTGGAACTCTTCCTTACCCGGTACCTGCTTGGCCAGGTTGAACTGCCCACCGATCTCATCGGCCGCATCAAACAGGGTGACCGCATGCCCGCGCTCGGCAGCCACCGTTGCGTAGGCCAGCCCGGCAGGACCGGCGCCCACGACCGCAATATTCTTAGTCTCTGCCGCCGGCCCCCACTTGATCATGGTCTCGTGGCAGGCGCGTGGGTTCACGAGACAAGACGTCGTCTTCATCGCGAAGGTGTGGTCCAGGCACGCCTGATTACAGGCGATACAGGTATTGATCTCGTGCTCGCGACCCTCCGCCGCCTTTTTCATCAACTCAGCATCGGCCAGCATGGGTCGCGCCATGGATACCAGATCGGCGTCGCCATCGACCAATACGGCCTCGGCGACATCAGGCATGTTGATGCGGTTAGAGGTGATGACAGGAATCGACACTTCGTTGCGCACCCGCTTGGTCACACCGGTAAACGCACGACGCGGCACCATAGTGGCAATGGTCGGCACCTGAGACTCGTGCCAGGTGAAATGGGTGGAGATGATCGACGCGCCGGCCGCTTCGATCGCCTTGGAGAGCAGCGCGATCTCATCCCAGCTCATGCCGCCCTGCAGCATATCCATGGCTGCGATGCGGAAAATCACAATGCAATCCGGACCCACCGCCTCGCGCACCCGACGCACCACCTCGACCGGGAAGCGCATGCGGTTCTCGTAGCTGCCACCCCATTGATCGGTCCGCTGGTTGGTCTTTTCTACCAGAAACGTCGACAGCAAGTAGCCCGCAGAGCCGATGATTTCGACGCCGTCATACCCCGCCTGCTGAGCGAGCTTGGCGCAGTGGGCGTGGTCAGCAATCTGTTTTTCAATACCGGCCTCATCCAGCTCGTTCGGCGAGAACGCACCAATGCGCGAGCGCACCGGTGAGGGCGCGACAGCCGCTTCGTTATAAGCGAGCGCCCCCATGTGCAGAATCTGCAAGCAGATCTTGCAGTCAGGTGCGGCCGCGTGAACGGCATCGGTGACGATGCGGTGGCCGGCAGCCTCTTCTTCAGTATTCAGCTTGGACGCAGCGGCCAACGGCTTGCCGTCCTCACCTTTAACGACCAGACCACCCTCTTCATTGGGAGAGATACCGCCGGTAATGATCATGCCAACGCCACCGGCGGCGCGTTC
Organism: Luminiphilus sp.; assembly: GCA_965656065.1. Taxonomy (GTDB): domain Bacteria; phylum Pseudomonadota; class Gammaproteobacteria; order Pseudomonadales; family Halieaceae; genus Luminiphilus. The sequence continues at coordinate 46,790 of CBFHIW010000005.1, forward strand.
AGCATAAAAGGCTGCCATGCGCTCGAAGCCGTCGGGCTGCTCCTCGAGGCCAGTGTGCATCGAGCCCATGATGCAGCGGTTGCGGAGCTGCGTATGCCCAAGGTCCAACGGTGAGAACAAGTTCGGGTACTGGGCGTGACCGGGCAACTCGGCTTTGGCATTCATAGTCTGGTCTCATTTCTTCTCGTTCAATCGGGCCGGCAAGATACCGCACCCCGATACAGGATGACAGGACTCTGCCTGAGTCAGCGTCGGATGCATCAAGACAAAAACTGAACCCGACACCTTGCCAGTGTTACGTGGTTAAACCGCGAGTGTCTCATTTGCTGAGACTCAGTGCGGCGACGAGGAGAGGGAAGGCCGACTGACAGCAAGACCGTGATCCGCGACCTTTACCTTTCGACCCACCTACCCCGCTGGCGCCCCGGTGGAGAGAGCGTCAATTCAGACCCGAATGACGGATATGGGCAGTGTATTAGCTGACCGCCAAGCACCTGTGCAAAGTTATGTATAGATTATTAGACATAAATACAGTAAACATATTGCTACAAAGGGCAGTATTGGCTCAGAAGCGTGTCTAGAACCGCATTACTGACAGTTGGACGTTTTCCCGCGGCACTGACGCTGGCGCGGGGCCTGCATGAGCATGGCATCCGGGTCATTGTGGCCGACCCCATGAAGCGCCAGCTCTGCTCCGTCAGCCGCGCCGTGGCCAAAACGTGCCAGGTCGCCCCACCCAATACCGATATCGCGGGGTGGGAGCGAGACATCCTCGACATTATCGAGCGCGAGAACGTGACCGATCTGATCCCGACGTCCGAGGAGGTTTGTCACGTTGCCAACCTCGCCCCCCGCCTGCCCGATACAGCGCGTTATGTGGGTCCGGCGGCCGAGTGGATTGCGCAGTGGCATGACAAGCTGCAGTTTGTGAACTACGCGATCAGCCGCGGCGTGACGGCCCCCTCTGTCTACACCACTGCCGATGGCGAGGCGCGTTCGCTCATCCGCCAAACCGAGTGCGTGCTCAAACCCCGCCGCGGCTGTTCTGGTACTGCGGTGTCGTTCATTCCACCGGGCAGCACCCTGCCACCGCCATCACAGGACGTGCTCCTGCAACGCAGAGTGCAGGGTAATCATCTGTACACGCTGAGCTGGGTCGATGCCGGCGAGATCAAAGCCACCGCCAGTTACCGGGGCAGTACTCACAGTGGCACCGTAGCAGTCGGCTTCCAGAGCGCGCCCACACCGTTCTCAGTCAAGCAATGGATCGAACAATTCGTCGCCGACACCGATGTCACCGGGTTTCTGAGCTTCGACTTCATTCTCGACCGCAGCGGGATCCCGTGGGGCATTGAGTGCAATCCCCGCCTGAGCAGTGGCGTGCACTTCATAGACGAGGCGTGGCTGGGCGCGGCGGTCATGGGCGAGGACAGTGGGCCACCCTCTATCAGCCCCGCCGGAAAGCGTGTGCAGTGGAGCTACTCCACCCTCACAGAAGCCTACAAGCACCTGTTCCGATTTCAGATCCCTGAGTTGGTCCTGTGCCTGCGGGATTTTTTTGTCTCACGCGACGCGGTCTGGTCCTGGCGCGACCCCCTGCCCTTTGTCCTGATGACGCCTCTGTGCTGGGAATTTATCTGGCGATCGATCCGCGAACGCATGCCCATCGGCGACGCGAGCCAGTGTGATATTGCCTGGCACTGGTTTGAGCCAGGTTCTCAGCAGAAGTCCCACCGGGAAGCCCCCGAGCAAAAAGCGGTTATGCCGCGGGGGGACGAACGTGAAGCATGACCTGGTCAGCGGGCCGCGTGGTCATGCGCGCAGCGGGTCGTACGGTTTGACCGGGCTCCAGCAGCCAGTCGAAGCGGCGCACCAGCTCAGCCAGAATCAGCACGCTTTCCGTTTGCGCAAAACCGGCGCCCACACAGGTATGCGGTCCCTGGCCGAAAGGAATATAAGCGCCCTGCACCAACGCCGCTTCCTGCTCGGGCAGGAATCGCTCAGGCTTGAATGCATGGGGGTCAGGCCACCATTTGCTGTGTCGCTGCAAGGTCCACGGCGCAATCATCACCAGCGCGCCTTTGCGCAGACGTCGACCGCCTACCGTAGCCTCACGCAGTGCCACCCGCGGCATGAAGGTAATAGGCGGATACAGCCGCAACGTCTCTTTGAAAAACGCCTTGGTGAGCGGCAGCTGTCGCGTGTGCTCAAAGCTTATCGGCGCATCGCCGACGACAGTGGCGATCTCCTCGCGCAGCCGGGCGAGCCAGTGCGGTTGATCCGCCAGAATATAGAAGGCCCAGGTCAGCGCACTCGCGGTGGTCTCGTGGCCAGCCAGAAAAAAGACACCCAGCTGATCAATGAGCTCCTCGCGGGAGAACGGTTCACCGGTCTCCTGATCGCGCGCGGCAATAACGCTACTGGCGATGTCATCAAACGCCTCGGGGTTGTCGAGGTGCGAATCAACCAAGGTGCCCAGATGTCGGCGAATCCGCTCGCAGGCTGCCAATACCTCCGGCGGCTGCGGAATGTCGCTCCAGGCGGGCTTGAAGATCAGACGCAACACATCGACCTGCACCGCGGAGCGTTCAAACAGCGTGAAGTCCTGGAATACATCCACCGCCACGCCGGTCTGCAGCGGCGTCGAGAACACGGTGCGGCAAATGATGTCCGCCGTGAGATGGCTCATGGCGAGGTCGAGGGAGAACACCTCACCCGACGCGGCCTTTTCCTCAAGCGTCAGCAGGTGGTCATCCACAGCTGCCTTCATTGCGCCAAAGGCGTGGCTGATGCGCATGTGCGAGAAGGCGGGGTCAATCATCGCGCGCTGGCGTTTCCAGCGCTCGCCATCGGTCACAAAAATGCTGTCACCGATCAGGTGCTCCAGCGCACTGACCATCAGGTCACTTTTAGGGAACACCCCCTCCGCGTCGCGCATGATTTCGCGCACGGCGTCCGGCTCGTTAAAGAGTACCGTCGAGCGCCGGGAGTAACCCAGATTACCGACGTCAAAGTGATAGGCGGCCGCGGGCAGGAGCTCGAGCAGATTGCCGTCGCCTTTCCACAATACGCGAGCAAGGGCGACCACCGACCACAACGACAGCGGCTTGGGTGGGATATACAGCTCCGGTGCGCTCATCTCACAGTCCCGACTCGATCACTGCAGTATGGAGGGGGGATCTGATGGTGTCGACCCACACACTGTTCGAGTGGCTGGTCGGGCTACACATTGTCACCGGCACGGTCGGCCTCATCGTGGTGTGGATTCCGATCGCCGGCAAAAAAGGCGGTGCGCTTCATCGCCGCGCCGGCACCTTGTTCGTACAATCGATGATCGCCACCGGCTTCACCGCCATTGCGATCAGTCTGACCACCCTGTCTGACCCCACCGGCACGCACCCACATTTGGCGACGCACCCGATCTTTGCCGACCCGCAGGCCATTACCAATATCTTTGGCTGGATGATGCTGTACCTCGCTACCCTGACGATCAATCTGGCCTGGCAGGGCTGGCTCAGTCTGCGCAACGGACGCGCCCATCTGCGCAACCGCGTCTGGCACAACCTGCTGTCACAGTTGCTGCTCACTGCTGTCTCGACCAACTGCTTTGTGCGCGGCGTGATGGCAGCAGAGCCGATGATGATGGGCATCTCCATGGTCGGCTTTGCCACCGTGGCCACCAATCTATGGTTTATCTACAAGCCCCAGCCCCTGCCCACTGATCGCATCAAAGAGCACATCAAGTGCCTCGTAGGCGCGGGTATCTCGGTGTACACCGCGTTTTTCGCTTTTGGCGCTGTGCGCTTCATTCCCGAGCTGGCGCTGCAACCCGGTCTCTGGGCAGTGCCGCTCATAGTCGGACTGGCGTTGATCATCTACCACCAGCGCGTCGTCACCCGGCCGCTGCGCAGCAAGCTGCGAGTCGCATGAGCGCCAAGCACGCCATTGTGATCGGCGCCGGTGCGGGTGGTTTGGCGGCCAGCATTGATCTGGCGCGCGCGGGCTTCCAGGTCACGCTCCTTGAGCGCGGGGACGCTCCCGGCGGCAAGATGCACACCCGCGCGGTCGATGACCGGGAGGTCGACGGCGGGCCTACCGTGCTGACCATGCGCTCGATCTTCGAGCAACTGTTTGCTGATGCCGGTGCCTGCTTGAATGATCGACTGACGCTATTGGAGAGCCCAATCATTGCGCGCCACGCCTGGAGCCACGGCGGCGTGCTCGACTTGTACCCCGACGCGCAACGTTCCCGCCAATCAATTGAGGATTTCGCGGGCGCAGACGACGCCGTGGGCTTTGAGCGCTTCTACTCACAGAGCGCCCGCATTCATCAGACGCTCTCTGAAACGTTCATGACCGCCTCCAAGCCCGACCCGGTGACGCTCGTTGGTCGGGTCCTGCGTCGACACCACCCCAGCTCACTGATGGCAGCCAAACCCGCGCCCAACTTGTGGCGTGCCCTGGGTGACTTTTTTTCCGATGAACGACTGCGGCAACTGTTTGCCCGCTATGCCACCTATGTCGGCTCCTCACCACTCAGCACGCCCGCCACGCTCATGCTCATCGCGCACGTCGAGCTCGAAGGTGTTTGGCTGGTCGATGGCGGCATGCATCGACTCGCCGCCGCGATGGCCGAGCTCGGTCGGGAACTGGGCATCGATTTACATCTCAATACCCACGTCAGCGAGGTCTTGGTGAAAGGCGGCAAGGCCTGCGGTGTGCGCCTGGAAGACGGCACCTCCCTGCCCGCCGATGTCGTCGTCTTTAATGGCGACACCAACGCGCTCGCCACCGGGCAGCTGGGCAGCGAGGCCATGCGGGCCGTCAAGCCGCGAAAGGTAGAGCAACGCGGGCTCTCTGCGCTGACCTGGTGCATCAAAGGCAGCAGTTCGGGCTTTGATCTCGATCATCACAACGTCTTCTTTGAATCGGACTACCCGAGCGAGTTCAACACCATCTTTGAGGAGCGCAATGTGCCCTCGAAACCGACGGTGTATCTCTGCGCCCAGGACCGGGGCCCGAACGGCTCGCTCAATGGCTCAGAGCGCCTGCTCATGCTGGTCAACGCGCCCGCCGATGGGGACCGACAAAGCTGGCCCGAGGATGACGTCGCCCGCACGCGGGATAATGCTCTTGCAGTGCTCGAGCGTTGCGGCCTGAACCTCAGCTTCCGTGACAGCGACTGTGTCAGTACCACCCCGAATGATTGGCATGGCCGATTCCCAGGTAGCGGCGGATCTCTCTACGGTGGGGCCTCGCACGGGATATGGTCGAGCTTCACCCGACCGGGCGCCCGAAGCCGCCTGAAAGGATTGTACTTATCAGGGGGTAGCGTCCACCCCGGGCCTGGTGTGCCGATGGCGACGCTCTCAGGCCGACTCGCGGCGAGCGCCGTGGTCCGGGATATCGCCTGAGCGCATCGCGCCCTGCCCCGGCGGCTTCCAAAAATCCTCTAACGCCTCGATGGTCTCAGCCGTGAGCTCCCAATGGGGCAGACCCAGGCTGGGCGAAAGTTGCTTGGCTGCCCAATGGCTGTGGACCTCGGTGAGTTCGGGCAAGCGCTCAAAGCCGATGTTCGGGTCCCGATCGTAGAGCACCAAGCAGGGTAACTTGAGCCGGCTATAGAGACGTGACACCGCCTGCTCGGTGAACAGACTGAATGTCAGAAACTTGATGGGTGCAAAATGCGCGCCAGGCTGACTTGCCGTCTCCAGCGCATACCGCACCATGTGTTCTGGGGTTGAGCCAACAAATGCCTGCCCCAGAAACCAGCGGATACTGGGCTGACTCGTCAACACCCTGTAGAGCGGTCGACCAACCCAAGGTGAAGTCAGAAAACGATCCACTCGGGACCCGCTCTGCGTCGTAGGCGGAGTTCGAATCCCCATTCCGGTGGGTGAAATAAGCGACAGGCTGCGCACCTTGGCACCCTGCTCCAAGATCGCTCGCGCCATGAACTCACCAGTGAGTGACAGCGCCACTACATCGGCCGGTTGATCAAGGCTCCCGAGCCACTCCGCTAACCACCGCGCATACAGACTCGGGTTATAGGCCACATCGGGTCGATCTGAGAGTCCAAAGCCAGGTAGATCCGGCACCCACACCGGACGCTTGTCTCGGTAATGCTCAAACAGGGGACGCATCTCCATCGCACTGGGCACCGCGTTGATGCTATGCAGTAGCACCAATGGTGCGCCCTCAGTGACCTCTCCTCGATAGCCCCGGAGCGTCACGCCCCCATTGAATGAAAAGTCAAATTGTTCCGCGTCCAAAGCAGGCGTGAGTGGCTTGGCCATGTTATAAATATCAATGAAAGTTGACATGTAGATAGTATAGTTTGTTTGACAGCCGCGCGGGTAGTCTTTGATTCATCGTTTCAGGGTCAGATCCTAGGAAAATCCGCGCAGCCGCAACAGGGGGCATGCATGAGTACCGCTTATCCGTTCACCGCGATTGTCGGTCAGGATGATATGAAGCGCGCGTTGACCATCGCCGCTGTCGATCCGGGCATCGGCGGGGTCTTGGTACTCGGTGAGCGCGGCACCGGCAAATCGACGACGATCCGGGCACTCGCCGCCCTCCTCCCGAAAATCGATGTGGTCAGCGGTTGCTCATATCAATGCGACCCGCTGGCGCCGCGGCCAGGACTCTGCCCCCAGTGCGGCAAACCTTCGGATACGCCGGACGCCAAGGCCATAACGATTCCCGTGGTCGACCTGCCACTGGGCTCAACCGAAGACCGCGTCGTCGGCGCTTTGGATATTGAGCGCGCACTCGTTAACGGCGAGAAAGCGTTTCAACCCGGTCTCTTGGCACAAGCGAATCGTGGCTTCCTGTATGTCGACGAAGTGAATCTGCTGGAGGACCACATTGTGGACGCGCTGCTCGATGTCGCTGCTTCCGGAGAGAACGTCGTTGAGCGGGAGGGGCTGAGTGTGCGACATCCTGCGCAGTTTGTGTTGGTCGGCAGCGGCAACCCCGAAGAGGGAGAGCTACGCCCACAGCTTCAGGATCGATTCGGCCTCTCGGTCGACGTGCGGACGCCGGGCGATGTACCCACCCGGGTCGAGATTATTCGTCTGCGAGAAGCGTTCGATCATGACCGCACTGCCTTCCGCAAAAAATGGGCGCGAAAAGAAAGTGCGCTGCGGCGAAAAATTCAGATCGCACGTGACCAACTCGACGATGTCGACACCCCCGCCGAACTGCTGGAAACCGCGGCCAAGCTCTGCCTGGCACTGGGCACGGACGGCCTTCGAGGTGAACTCACTCTGGTGCGTAGCGCTCGCGCACTGGCGGCACTGGAGGGCAAGTCGGCGGCGACCCTGAAACACCTGCGCGCCATAGCACCTTCCGTCTTACGTCATCGATTACGGCGTGATCCGCTGGATGAGTCCAGTGCAGATATCCGGGTAGAGCGGGTCATTGCAGAGTTGTTCCAAGAGTCTGTTGACGATGGTGGCAACTGATACAGCCTCGCCCTGGGCGGATGCCGAGTGGGCCGCTGCGCTGATTGCACTGACAGGCGACACGCTTGGCGGCGTCCACCTGCGATCCCCACCGGGTCCGGTGCGTGACTACTGGCTGGAGCGCGTCAAACAGCTATCCAAACAAGATCCCATTCGCAAAATCCCCGCCAATATTCCGGAAGGTCGGCTACTGGGCGGTATTGATCTGGGTGCGACGCTGCAGCACGGCAGGCCCATCGCCGAGACCGGCATGCTCGGAGAATGTCACGGGCACATCGTTATCGCGGCGATGGCAGAGCGTTTACCCCGCAATACCGTGCACCACTTGTGCACCGCCCTCGACCACGGCGCCATTACCGTAGCCCGGGACGGCATCGAAGCCGAGACGCCGGCCCGGATTGCGCTGATTGCGACTGACGAAGGCACTGAGGACGAGAGCGCCCACGCGGCCCTCATTGATCGACTCGGGATCGCGTTAGATATGACGACGCTCGGCATCCACGATGTCGACGATGAGATCTTCCGCCGCCGTGACGTTGAACGCGCGATCAATGCGCTCGCCCGCGTGACTATAAGCGAGGAGCACCTCACGGCACTGGCGACGCTCACCGCATCTCTGGGCATTGATTCGCCGCGCCCTACCCTAGCTGCCGCGAAGGTGGCGCGCGCTTCCGCGGCACTCCGACAATCTGAAGTCGTGAAAGAAGAAGACGTGGCGCGCGCGTTACGGCTCTGCCTGATTCCGCGGGCGCAGCAACTTCCGGAGATGGCCGAACCGCGACCAGAGCCCGAGCCCGAATCGGAGCAGACAGACGACGCCGAGCCGCCACCGATGGCGGAGCAGCCACCCCCCGATGAAGACCGCCTGCTCGAGGCAGCGCTGGCACAACTCCCTGCAGGATTGCTGGAACAGCTACAGACCCGATCCGCGCGACTCCGTCAAAGCAGCACCGGCAGCGCTGGCGACCAGCACCGGCATCAGAACCGGGGCCGGCCCACCGGTGTATTTCGTGGCGATCATCGGCGCGGTGGCCGGGTCAATATTCTTGCAACGCTGCGTGCCGCCGCGCCCTGGCAACCGCTGCGGCGGCAGGAGCAAACCGAGCGCGCTAATGAGACACCCCCGCGTCACCTGCAAATTCGGCGGGACGATATTCACCTGACACGGTTTCAGCAACGCAGAGAAACCCTGACCCTGTTTGTGGTCGACGCGTCAGGTTCAGCTGCATTGCAACGGCTGGCGGAGGCCAAGGGCGCCGTCGAGCTGTTACTCGCCGACTGTTATGTGCGCCGGGACCAAGTTGCGCTGATAGCCTTCCGCGATGAGCAGGCCGAACTTCTGTTACCGCCAACACGGTCATTAGTGCGCGCCAAAAAAACCCTGGCAGCGCTGCCAGGAGGTGGCGCCACGCCCATGGCCGCGGCATTAGACCTCACCCGCGACATGGCTGAACGCGCCGGCAAACAGGGCACCACCATGCAGTACATCATCCTCACCGATGGCGCAGCCAATGTGGCCCGAGACGGGACCCGCAACCGCGAGGCCGGCACCGCCGACGCGCTCGCTGCAGCACGGATGCTGGCGCTGAGCCCCTCCAACGGACTGGTGATCGATACCGCGCAGCGGCCACAACCTCGGGCCAGAGAGCTTGCCGACACCCTGCGCGGCACCTACCTTGCGCTGCCTCAGGCTGACGCACAGACGCTGAACCGCGCCATCCGCGCTGCCACCCCATGACCTCGCAGACTGCGTGGCGCGCGGTGGCGGAATTCTGGCCGCGAGCAGACACCAGCCGCTTCGTGCAGGTGGGCAATATTGATTTCCATGTGCAGGTTAGCGGCGCGGGCGAGGATGTCCTTTTACTCCATGGTGCCGGCGCCTCCGCGCACTCCTTTGCCGGACTCGCGGCCAGGCTGAGCGAACACCATCGTGTCATTGCACCCGACTTGCCGGGTCAAGGCTTTACAACATTACTGCCTCTCAAAGAGGTGGGCCTCGTGCCGTTTGCCACCTACTTAGGTGAGCTGATGCAGCTTCTGGAGGCGACACCTCGCTGGATTATCGGCCACTCTGCGGGTGCGGCCCTGGGCGCTCAATATGCGCTGGATGCCGACACACTGCCTAAGGGACTGCTCTGCATCAACGCTGCGTTCAATCCGTTTGGCTCAGTCGCAGCACCGCTATTCAGCAAGACGGCAAAGTGGTTTGCCCGCAGCCATTGGTTGCCCCGAGTACTGGCCTCTCCCAGCTTGCGGTGGCGGGCCACCGGGTCCATGTTGGCGGATACCGGCTCAGCGGTCGATCCGCTCATGGGCCGCTGCTATGACACCTTGCTCGGAAACCCCGATCACATCGCGGGCACCCTCAGAATGATGGCGGGATGGGATCTTCCTGCTTTATTACGATGCCTGCCCTCTTTGCAGATGCCGGTGTGGCTGGCCGCCGCCGAGGGTGACCGCACGATCCCTCCTGAACGCAGCACCTCGGTCGCAAGCGATTTACCCCTCGCTCGCGCGGTGCGTATCCCTGATCTCGGACATCTTGCCCACGAGGAAAACCCCGAGATATTCGAGGACCTTTTTCAGAAAATGGTGGCCAAGACCGCTGACTGACTGCGCCATCGCACGGTGAAAAGAAGGCTGTGCACCCCCCACCAGCACTGCTACACTGTCCAATATAACTGACAGTTTAAGTGTCTTTTTTATATGAATATCGCGGAATCTGCGTTTCGTTCATTGGAGACGACTGACCACCGACCCACGGCAATTGTGATTGGCACCGGGTTTGGCGGTCTTGCGGCTGCCATCCGCCTGGGCGCCAAGGGCTACCGGGTTCACATGCTCGAAAAGCTGGACGCCCCGGGTGGGCGTGCCTATGTTTACCGCCAGGACGGCTTCACCTTTGACGCCGGACCGACGATTGTCACCGCGCCCTTCTTACTGGAAGAGCTATGGGCCATGTGCGGCAAGCGCTTTGCCGATGACGTTGAACTCAAACCCATGGATCCGTTTTTCCGGCTCCGTTTTGACGACGGCCGCATCTTTGATTACTCAGGTGATAAGGCACGCAACATTGAACAAATCAAAAACTACAATGAAGCCGATGCCGAGGGCTACGAGCGATACCTGAAAGCCAGCGAGGAGCGTTACAAAGTCGGTTTCGAAGGCTTGGTCGATAAGCCCTTCGATTCATTGCTCGCACTATTTAAGTTCATGCCGCAGCTCATGCGGCTCCGGGCCGATCGGAGCGTCTACCAACTCGTATCGCGCTACATACGGGATCCACAGCTCCGTATGACGATGAGCTTTCACCCGCTACTGATCGGCGGCAATCCCTTTTCGGTCACCAGCGTCTACACCCTGATCTCTTTTTTAGAGCAGCGTTTCGGCGTGTGGTCCGCCATGGGCGGCACCGGCAGTATCGTCAAAGGCATGGCCGGGCTGATTGAGGGCCAGGGCGGCAAGATCGAGTGCAATGCTGAAGTGGAAGAGATTCTGGTCGACAAGGGAGCCGTGCGTGGCGTGCGACTGGCAGATGGCCGAACACTGCATAGCGATCTCGTGGTCTCCAACGCGGATGCGGCCTGGACGTACCGACATCTGATCAAAGCGAAACATCGCAAGCGATGGACGGATCGCAAAATCGACCGCTCACATTTCTCAAATGGACTGTTCGTCTGGTACTTCGGCACCGAGGGACAATACCCCGACGTACCCCACCATTCCGTGATTCTGGGGCCACGCTATAAAGGCCTACTGGACGATATCTTCAAGCGCAAAGTGCTGGCCGATGACTTCAGCCTTTACCTGCACAGACCCACAGAGACCGACCCCTCGCTTGCGCCAGAGGGCTGCGACACATTTTATGCGTTGGCGCCGGTACCGCATCTTGATGCGGATGTGGACTGGCCCACCTATGCCGAGACGTTCAAAGAACGGATCTGCCAGCGACTGGAAGAGACCATGCTACCCGGCCTGCGTGATCGCATCGTCACATCCCGACTGCTCACACCGCAGGACTTCCATGACCGGCTGAACTCGGTCAAAGGAGCCGCCTTTGGCTATGAGCCGCGGATTACACAGAGCGCCTGGTTCAGACCGCACAACCGCAGCGAGGACATCAAGGGCTTGCACCTTGTCGGCGCGGGAACCCATCCCGGTGCCGGCATGCCCGCGGTGATCTCTTCCGCCAAGGTGATCGACCAATTGATTCCTGCAGCAATGACTCACCGTGCGTAACGACCATCAGATCATGACGCCCCATACCGACATGAGCGAATGTCGGCGGTTGCTGTCGCATGGCTCCAAGTCCTTTTACATCGCCTCTCATTTCCTTCCGCGAGCACTCCGCGAATCGGCGTCCGGACTCTACGCGTTCTGTCGTATCGCTGACGATTTGGTGGATCTCGGTGAAGACCCGCGTCAAGCGCTTGTCACACTTCATCAGCGACTCGATCGGATCTACGACGGTCGGCCAGACAATCACCCGATCGACCGGGTGCTCAGCCAGATCGTGATCGACCATAAATTACCGAGGGGACTACTCGACGCCCTGCTTGAGGGATTTGAGTGGGACACCGAGGGACGGGATTACCATACGCTGGCAGAAATCTGCGACTACGGCGCCCGTGTCGCAGGCACCGTCGGCGTCATGATGGCGGTTCTCATGGGGGTCAAAGACCATGCGACGCTGGCCCGCGCCGCTGATTTGGGCGTGGCCATGCAACTGACCAATATCTGCCGCGATGTGGGCGAGGACGCTCGCGCCGGACGGCTTTACCTGCCGCGTGATCTGATGCGGGAAGCCGGCATGGATGCCGAGGCATTTCTCCGCAACCCGGTGCCCAGCCCTCAACTCACCCAAGTGCTAAAAAAGCTTCTCGCGGAAGCCGAGCGACGCTATCAATTGGCCGATGAGGGAATCCGACAACTGCCTCGCAGTTGCCGGCCCGGCATTTTGGCCGCCCGCCGCCTCTACGCCGAGATAGGCCATACCGTTGTACACAACAATTACGACTCGATTAGCCAACGCGCGATAGTGTCCCGTGCACGTAAAATCCAGATCCTGATTGGTTTGATTCGCGGGCCCGCCGCGGCACCAGAATGTATGCAGGAACCCTGCGCAGCAGAAAATCAGTTTTTAATCGACGCTATTCCTCACACCGAAGACTGGCAGCGCCCGAACCAGCCACGGCAGTTCTCCGCCAAGGCGGAGTGGATGCTTGAGCTCTTTATGGTGATGAAAGAGCGTGACGAGATGGCCATACACGCCCAGTCCCAGGAGTCGGACTGACTGCCTCAACCCTTTCGCGGCATTCTGAACGGCAGCAAAAACTGAACCCACGGCCGACAAAAGCGGTGCAGGTCGAGACTCTCGTGCATGAATTGCCCACCCCCCACCTGGATCTCGGAGCGGGTATAGAAGGGTGTGTCCTCCAGCGTTTTCACGCGACCTGCTTGATGGGGTAAGCGGGCGGGGCGCGCCACGCGCCATATCGGCCCGCGGGGAAGTTGCTGAAGATCGGGGGAAGGCGTGCGAGCCATGGCGCCTGATCGATCCACAGAGAGCGACAGCCTTTTTTCACCGCCACCGCTCAACTGCGCGTCGTAATGAATCTGACAGTCCCCCTCCGCGTCATGCCCTCTGCACCAGTTCCAAGAAGCAAAGCCCGTCTCGAGGGGACGCGACCCGTAGTTGGAATCAACGTAAGCGGCCCCGCTCCACCGCAAGCCCGGTCGCTCCAGCGCCACCTTGATCCCGGCAACGGGCGCGATAGGCCACCACCAATGCTCGCCAACGCCGTCCAGCTCAAAGCACTCCTCTGAGGGGCGCTCAAAAGAGACCGAGACGTGGCCCACTACGCGCTGCCCCAATGGCGTGGCGCGCTCCTCGATGTCGATCTCCAACCCTGAGTCAGAGGACCGCAACGCACTCGGCCCGATATCAAGTCCATGTGGCGACTGCAGCAATGCTGTCTCGCCCCGCTCCGTCATGCACCATCTCGACCGGCTGGGCCCATACAGAATGACGTTGAGGCTGACGTGATTCGCTGCCTGACCGCGTCCGCGATGCCGCGCTCGGTAGTAATAAGGCGAGAAAACGCTGCCGATGAAAGCGATAAGGGTGATCCCGAACTGTCCACACTCACTGAAACCATCGACATACCACCAGCGATAGCCCCCCTCCGGCACAGGGCGCTCAAACCCCAGCCCAGACTCGGCCAACCCGGCTTCAGCCGGGGTCGCAGAACGCATCGAGAGAGCTGAACTCATAGGGGTTGCACCAGACCAGCGAGTGGCGTAGTTTGTCATGTAAATATAACATTTAATACTGTCACTTTTTTTTGACGGTAAGGGGAGGGTTTCCGATGCTGGACCCGCTACTCGACTGCGAGCAAGATATCCGCGATTACCTCGCAGAACACACCACTTCACAGTGCCCACCACTCCTGGCGCAGGCCATGGAGTATGCTGTCTTCCCAGGAGGGGCGAGGGTTCGCCCACAACTGTGCATGGCGGTCGCGCTGGCCAATAACAGTAGCGATCGACCCCTAGCTGCGGCTGCGGCTGCTGCGGTCGAGTTCTTGCACTGTGCATCGCTGGTTCATGATGACCTGCCCTGCTTTGACGATGCCACCGAACGGCGAGGCAAACCCTCAGTGCACGCGAAATTTGGCGAGCGCATTGCGGTTTTGACAGGCGATGCGCTGATCGTTGCTGCCTTTCAAACACTAGCCGTGCATGCGATACACAACGTGCGCGCCGAGCGCGTGCCGCTGGTACTGTCGATTCTCGCGCGCGGCGTCGGCGCACCCCACGGGATTGCCGCCGGGCAGGCTTGGGAGTGCGAGCCCAGCGTCGATGTGGCGCGTTATCACCGCGCCAAGACCGGCGCACTCTTTATTGCTGCGACTTGCGCGGGCGCGGCCTCAGCAGGTGTGGACCCTGGTCCCTGGGTGAATCTGGGCGCCTGCATTGGCGAGGCATTCCAAGTCGCTGACGACATCAAAGACGCCACAGGCGATGCCGAGGCACTTGGTAAACCCGTCGGCATTGATGCCAAGCTAGGCCGCCCCAACGCGGTTCAGGAACATGGGCTTGACGGTGCCGCCGATCGGCTGAAATCACTGATGGAAGAGGGACTGGAAAGCGTGCCCTACTGCTCCGGTCGCGAGAGCCTCGTGCGGTTAGTCCGCGCGCAGTCCGAACGCTTCATACCCGAAAAAATGGGGCGCTCTGCGGCCTGATCGATGCTGGCCGACCCCGATACCTGGCCCGACCAGCAACCCGCTCCCTCTGACTGGCGCTGCCGATGGCGGCTGTTTCGGAATCGCCTGCTCGCCGACAGTAAGTTCCAGCGCTGGGCCGCGCGAACGCCACTCATTCGACGCATCGCAAGCAGAAAAGCTGTTGAATTACATCATCTTACAGCGGGTTTCGTTTACACGCAGACGCTGACGGCCGTCGTGCAGAGCAATCTTCTGGCGGTATTGCAGGGCAGAATTGAATCGACCAAGTCAGTAGCCGCCATGTGCGGACTGACCACCCCGGCCGCCCACACCTTGCTGACCGCCGCACAGGCGCTGAATCTCACCGAGGAAGTCTCGCGGGGCTATTGGATGGTCGGGGAGCTGGGCGCCTCGGTACTGGGCAACCCCGCGGTGGCCGACATGGTGAAACACCATGCCGTGCTGTACCGCGACTTAGCTGATCCACTGGCCCTTCTCCGCCACCGCGAGAGCACGGGTCTGCGGGATTACTGGAGCTATGTCCCGGGCGGCAATACTCCAGACGAAGGTCATCGCGAGTACAGCCAACTGATGAGCAGCTCGCTGGCGCTGATATCAGATCACATCCTGGAGACTTACCCGCTCGACGATTACCGAACCCTTGTCGACGTCGCTGGCGGAACCGGCCACTTCGCGCGGATGGTGAAAAAACGTTACCCCGATATTGATGCCACGGTGCTGGACCTGCCCGAGGTCGTGTCTGAGGCCAAAAGACAGTTTCCTCAGACCGACATTCGTTTTGTGGCGGCCGACATGTTTCGCTCTTCACTGCCTCAGGACACCGAATGTTTTTCGCTGGTTAGGGTTCTCCACGACCATGATGACGAACCCATCCTCAACCTGCTGAGCCGTCTGCATTCAGCGTTGAAGCCCGGCGGTCACCTCTTGATCGCGGAGCCCATGGCCGGCACACCAGGCGCAGAACCCATTGGTGACACGTATTTCAGCTTCTATTTATGGGCCATGGGCAGCGGCCGCCCCCGCACTGCCAATGAATTGAAAGGCATGTGCCTGGCGGCGGGTTTTAGTGGTATTCGCGAGTTTAAAACGCCAATTCCAGCCCTGACCCGGGTTTTGGTTGCCGAAAAGGCCCCCAAGACCCCATAAAAACGAGAATGTATGTATTATTTGACAGTTTTAAATGTTAATTTAGAATGACAGTAGAGCTGTATCGCCGCCATTACGCCCCAAAAAGGTGCTTGGCGGCTGCACAAAAGTAATAAGAGAGCACCGCCATGGGAGCAATGTCCACTGCGGTGGTTTTCGAGCAACCGGGGAAAATGGCTTTACGCCCCGTTCAGTTGCCCGAGCCCCACAGTACAGATTGTGTGATCGAGGTCCGCTGGACCGGCATCAGCACCGGCACCGAGAGGCTGCTGTGGGACGGGCGTATGCCGCCCTTCCCGGGGTTGGCGTACCCGCTTGTGCCCGGATACGAAAGCGTTGGTAACGTGATCGAGCCCGGCAAAGACACAGAGCTGAGCGCTGGTCAGCGCGTTTTTGTGCCTGGAAGCAGAGGTTTTACGGACGTGCACGGCCTGTTTGGTGGCGCTGCGCAGTCGCTGGTTGTGCCCGCCGATCGCCTGATATCACTGCCTTCAGAGATGGAATCGACCGGTGTCTTGCTGGCGCTCGCTGCCACAGCATGTCACGCCTTGGGACGCATGGAAGATCTTGGGCCGCCTGAGCTGATCATTGGTCATGGCGCCCTGGGCCGCTTGATTGCTCGCGTCGCCGAGGCCCGGTACCACGCGACCCCCGTGGTTTGGGAGACCGCCGCCGAGCGTCGCGAAGGCAACCACAGCTACACCGTGATTGACCCCAAAGAGGATGACCGCCGCGACTACCGGCGCGTCTGTGATGTCAGCGGTGCCAATCTCATCGTTGATCAGGCTGTGCACCATCTTGCCAAGGGCGCCACGGTGCTCCTCGCGGGCTTCTACGCCGCACCGATTCAATTCAATTTCCCGGCCGCGTTCATGCGCGAAATCGACTTACGCATCAGCGCCGAATGGCAGCCGGAAGATATGCAAACCGCTCTCGATCTGATCTCAGGGGGAGATCTGTCACTGAGCGGCATCATCACCCATGACCAACCCTACGACAGCGCTGAAACCGCCTACCAACAGGCGTTTTCTGATCCCCGCTGCCTGAAGATGGTCCTCGACTGGAGAGACGCATGAACGCACCGGAGAGTGCCAAGCTATATGACCCGGGTCTGGAATCCACTGGGGAGAGAGCCGATTTGCTGGCCTCCTCCGGAGACGATGCACCCAAGACCCAGATCATTGCCATCTACGGTAAGGGCGGTATCGGCAAGAGCTTCACGCTGGCCAACCTCTCCTACATGATGGCTCAGCAGGGTAAGAAGGTGCTGCTGATCGGCTGCGACCCCAAGAGCGACACCACGTCACTGCTCTTTGGCGGCAAAGCCTGCCCCACCATTATCGAAACCGCCTCTGCCAAGAAGGCGGCGGGCGACGAGGTGTCGGTGGGCGACGTCTGCTTCAAACGAGACGGCGTATTCGCCATGGAACTGGGCGGCCCTGAGGTCGGCCGTGGCTGCGGTGGTCGCGGCATCATCCACGGCTTTGAAACGCTGGAAAAACTCGGCTTCCACGACTGGGATTTCGACTACGTATTACTCGACTTTTTGGGCGATGTTGTCTGTGGCGGCTTCGGTTTACCCATTGCGCGGGACATGTGCCAGAAGGTGATTGTGGTGGCCTCCAACGACCTGCAGTCACTGTATGTCGCCAACAACGTCTGCTCCGCCGTTGAATACTTCCGCAAGCTGGGCGGCAACGTGGGCGTGGCGGGCATGGTCACCAATAAAGACGATGGCGCCGGGCAGGCTCAGGCTTTCTGTAAGGCCGTCGGCATTCCTGAGCTAGCGTCCATTCCCGCCAACGACGATATCCGTCGAAAAAGCGCCTCTTACGAAATTATCGGGCGCCCCGAAAGCGAGTGGGGCTCACTGTTCAGCGAATTGGCAGTCAATGTGGCGGAGGCTCCTCCCCACAAACCAGAGCCCCTCTCGCAAGACGGATTATTGGAGCTATTCGATGGCGATACCGTGGGCCGCGACGTGGTCTTGCAACCCGCGAGCCTCGAGGACCTTTGCAACGTTGAGCAACTGAACAAACCCTCTTTGGAAGTCATTTATGACACCATCTGACGCCGTCATTGCCGTTGATAGCGAGAACACCACACAGGCGGTGGGCTGTCACGCGGGCGAGGATGTGATGCGCGACGCCGCTGCGAAAGCAGGCAAGAGTGCTCAGTTGG
>CBFHIW010000006.1:0-59074 GCA_965656065.1 Luminiphilus sp.
CTGGAGAGCCCTCCAAATGCCGAAATGTGTAACCTATGTGCCCGGAATAAAACGGTACCTATGTGTCCGAAAGCTCAATCTGCCAACGATTACATAGCTCTCTTTGCGTCATAAGTGCCTGATATTCATTCATATTGGTTCTCCTGCATATTTTAGTTGAATAGGTCCCATCTTGGGACTATTATTAAATCTATGAGAATCATTGCCCTATCGACACTAAAATCTTTCTGGGAAGAAAGCCCAGAGTACATGGATGCGAAAGAGCCTACGCTTGCTTGGTGTCGACATGCCTTAGCAGCTGACTGGAGCGCACCTTCCGATGTTAAGCAGGACTTCAGAAATGCCAGCATCCTCAAGGATGGGCGTGTGGTTTTTAATATTGCGGGCAACAAGTACCGACTAGTCGTGTGGATCAACTATGCCTATCGCGTGGTGTACATCCGGTTCATCGGCACCCATGCGCAATACGACAAAATTGATGTACAAACTATTTAATTGCCGGAGGAAAAATTATGGACATCAAACCGATCAAAACTGATGCCGACTACCGAGCGGCATTAAAAGAAATTGAAAGCCTGATGATGGCTGGCCCTGACACACCCGAAGGTGAAAAGCTGGATGTCATGGTCACGCTTATCGAAGCTTATGAGGCCAAGCATTTCCCAATGGAGCTGCCTGACCCTGTTGAAGCCATCAAGTTTGAGATGGAACGCAAAGGTTTAACAGTGAAAGACCTTGAGCCCATGATTGGCAAAAGCAATCGAGTCTATGAAATTCTCAATCACAAACGCTCGCTCACGCTAAAAATGATCTGGAAGCTGCACGAGGGCTTGGGTATTCCAGCTGAGTCTCTGATCAAACCACCACAAGCACATGTTTAAAAATGAGGGTTTCCAGAGCATTGCCGAGATTGACTCTCGGCTTGTTGCGCTTGAACAGGAGAAAAAGCAACTTCTAGCTCTCAGAGAACAACTTCAACAACCCCCATTAAATACATCTGAATCGCCCCGGGTTTCCAGGAGACTTTTACCCTGCCCGGCCTATGAAAAGAAGTACCCTCTGAATCTTGTCAGGAATCCTGTCAGGAATTAGTGAAAACGCAGGGAAGAATGGCGTAGATGCTGGCTTATAGGCTGGGTGTTTGCTGGATTCGGTGCCTATCTCCGGCACCACATTTCGTTTGGCTACGCCTTTAACGAGAAACGCCAGAGAACCCCTTCAGGAAGTACTCCGGCGTTAAAACACGCTGGAATCAGGATTCAGGTGGCGTGAGCACCGCATCAATCACATGAATCACGCCGTTGGTGGCGACCACATCCGCCGCGATCACCGCGCTGTCGTTGATGTAAAGCGTGCCGTCCTGGACTGACACCGAGACGGTGTCGCCATTCAGGTCTACATCTGACCCGTCCAGACTGATGGCCGTCGCCGAGTCCACCGTCTGATCACCAATTACGTGGTAGGTCAGGATGTTGGTGAGTGTCGGTACATCAGCGAGCAAGCTGTTGATCGTATCTGTGCCGAGTAGCGCAAACCCATCGTCGGTCGGCGCGAACACGGTAAATACCGCAGTCTCGTCAGCTAATGTGGAAACCAAATCCGCTGCCTCAAGCGCCGTCACCAGCGTGCTGAATTGCGGATCGGCCAGCGCGATATCGACGATGGTCCCTGTGGGTTCAGCCGCTTCCTCAGATTCGGGCAAGAGCACCATGTCAATCACATGAATGATGCCGTTGGTTGCGGGAATGTCTTTGATGACCACTTTTGATTCTTTGATGTACAGCTCGCCGTCGCGAATATCGATCGCCACGTCAGCCTCATTCACCATCGTCACCATTTGCCCATACAGGGCAGTGGCATCGACTGAGTCCACAGCCGCACCGCCCACAACGTGATAGAGCAAAACGTCGGTCAGCGCTTCTGTGTCGGCAAGCAGCGCAGCAATGGCGTCCTCGCCAAGGGCGGCGAATGCCTCATCGGTCGGCGCGAAGACGGTAAACAGCGCGTGTTCGTCGGCTAAAGTGCCCACCAGGTCAGCAGCCTGCAGCGCCGTCACCAGTGTGGTGAGGTCAGGGCTGGCCAAGGCCAGGTCGACAATACTGCCCTCGGGTTCCCCGATTACGGTCGGTGTCAGTACCGCGTCGATCACGTGGATGACGCCGTTGGACGCCTCAATATCGGTATCAATTACCAGCGACTCATTCAGGTACAGCGCATCGCCGCGCTCGGTAATGGCGAGCTTCGCCTCGTTAGCCATGGTTGTAGTGGTCCCCGCCAGTGAGAGGGCAGTTTCAGAGCCCACCACCCTGTCGGTGATGACGTGATACAGCAACACCCCAGTGAGCAGGTCGGTGTCAGCCAGCAGCGTATCGAGCGTGCCTTCGGGCAGTGCTTCAAAGGCCTCATCGGTCGGCGCGAAGACAGTAAAGTCCGAATCCTCATCCGCCAGTGTGGCATGGCATCAAGATCCACGGCACACCCGTCAGCCTGCGTGCCTACCTACTTATCTCGCTCTACGTGCTGCCCTTCATTTTCACGCCAAATCTCGTATACAACCTGCCCGATGATCCGCGCTGGCTGATCTATCTACTCAATAGCATCAACGGCTTTGTCCTGATCTCGCTGTATAACCTGCAGGATCTGTTGGAGGACCCCTTCGATCAGATGGGCTTGGATGACATCAAGCTCGATGAATTCGCATTTCTGGAGCCTGGACCGGGCGAGTACGCCGAACCCGTGAACGCCTAATTGGCGTACAACCCTCTCTAGCGAGCTTGCGCCCGCCCATGTGTGTTTAGGGGTTGGAGCGGAAAAGGTTCAGAGAACAGTTAAACGCTTGGGCAGTCAGCAGTCTGATCGGGATGGCGGATGATGGTGAGCAGGATCTCGCCGACCCCAAAACCAAACTTGCGCATTTTCGACTCATTGATCACCACGTTGTCGCTGACCCGATACATCCTGTCGTCGATCTTCACATCAATCGGGCCGTCCTCCAGTTCGATGCGCAGGGTGTAGTCGAGGAACATTGCGTTACCTTGCCAGCGGGCGAGACCCTCGCCGACCACGTCACCGGCAGTGCCAATGTAGGTCTGATCGCCGTTGGGTGTGAGGGTCCAGATGCGTTTTTGTTGCTCGCCATCGTCAAAGACAAAGTCCTCATCCAGCGTCCCGACGCCGTCTGACCAGCAGCCAACGATATCTGCGCTGAAATGGCGAATTGCGGTACCGGAAAAATCTTTGACCACCCCGTGAGCCGTCAGCGCACCGTTGAAAAAGTCCTCGGGTGCAAAAGCGGGCTCGCGCGCCTGGTAATCGTCCACAGAAGTGCTGCCGCATGCGGCTAATCCTATGAGTATGCCGAGTAGGGCGCACCCGCGACCCAACATCCCAGCACGCCCGGCCTGACGGCGGGCGTTCGACACGCGCCGCACAGAGCCGCTTGCAGCGGCAAGATGGTGACGGCTGGTAGTAAGGTCTAGGCGCATGATGAGTCACACCACTTGGTAAAGGGTGTAACCGTTACGGCTTGGGGTCAGTGTCGGATCTTCGGCACCTGTGCCGCACTCGAAGCGCGGCTGGGTCGGCGCCGGATTCCCCGGCGCCACGGAGATCAGTGGCCGGCGAAGACCAGCATCTGTACGGGCATCAGTAGTGCCTGCATTCTCAGGATGATGGCGTGAATCACGCCGACGGTGTCGACCATATGTAGGAACAGCGTTTCACCAAAACCCAGGTCACCCTCTTCGAGCAATTCATGGTTACTGGTATAGGCATTGGCAATACATTTGCTACCCGGCATCACTTCGCTCAGGCCCCCTTCATACAGAGGTTCCATGACAACGGTGAGCGTGCCCGGTCGCGCGCGCTGCTGCGCATCCAGCAGGACATCGGCTGGCTTCAACTGCCCCGCGGCCACCACCGGCTGCACGCGGGTGACGATCATGGGAATCACTGTGAAGGGCTTCGACATGCAGACCACTTCGGTAATGGTGCCGGCCTTGATCACCTGCGCGGAGAGCTGATTAAAGCCCGCCGCAATCTGGTAACGCCCTGACTCCGGGCCATCCGATGGGATCAGCACGCCCGCCGGGCGCAGGATGGGATTCACGTAGTCGCCGCGCTGCAAAAAGAACTGCGCGACCTGACCGTCGACGCCCGCATACACCACGGTTTTGTCCAGCGCCACCTGCGCCTGCTCCAACTGACGCTGCGCACTCTCGCGGTGCGCGGGGAGTACGTCCGAGATCTGGGTTTCTGCCGCAGTGATATTGGCTTCGGCAGCCTGCACGCCGCCGCGACGTTGGGCAACGGTGTTTTCCAGTCGCTCGATTTCAATATTGCTGACTAACTGTTGACCACGAGCCGACAGTTCGGTCTTTTTGGCCAGCTCGTTTTCAGCCTGCGCCAGCGCGCTCTCCGCCTGCGTCAGGGTGGCTGTGGCGCCTTCGAGCTGCACCTCAGCTTGTGCAAACGCTGATGCAATCTGGGTCAGCTGGCTCTCTGCGACGTTGACGCCAGCAACCTGCGCGCTGTCCAGCAGACTAAACAGAGGATCCCCTGCTGAGACCGCCTCACCATTACTGACAAAAACCTCCTCAACCCGGCCACCGCCCTCTGGCAGGAGCGGGATTGTGCGGAAGTAGGGGCCCGCGTTGGTGGTGGAGGGGTGGTAGTAAAACACCACTGTGATGAAGCTCACCGTCAGAATTAGGCAAGCAGTAATCCCTCAGCGCAACTCGTACCACATGGTGAAAAAGGTAATCTGATCACCCCAGCGCTTACCTTGCCGGTAGCGGCGAAAAAGATAGTCGGGTAGTACGGTGACCAGAGAGCAAAGAATCAGTTCTAACATGGTTACTGTTTCTCCTCTGATTGCTCAACGGCCGCTGGCGCATCAGCCTCTTCGGGAGTCAGTTTTTTCAGTGACTCCGAAATACTGTTGATCGGTGTCAGAAAATCGGGGAGCTTCAACAGCGCCAGTATCAACGCCGCCACCCAGAAAATATTGTTGTGCGTAAACAGCGCCAGTAACGCCAGGACCATGATCAGCTGAGATTGGGTATTGCCGTGCTTGTGTGCCAGCTGCTCGGGTATGGCGTGCAGTTTGAGGTAAAACACGCCGACACCCAGTACCGCAAGGATCACAATAAAGACGATTGCGGAGAATAGCGGGTCACTGCCGTCAGCAGCCCCCACAAAGGGTGGCAGGGAGTGGGGTGTCAGCGGGTGAATGTCTCCGGTCATAGCAATGGCCCTCGATTAGCGGTGGCTTTAGGCCGCCGCTTGCTGTTTGTTGAAAAAGTGTCGTAGGTCGTCTGTTGTGAGGGTGCGCAGTGTGTTGCCGTCCTGGTCCAGTTGTTAGGTCAATTGACCGTCGGGCGCATACAGCTCAAACAGCACCAGCGCGCCGTCGGGTCCACCCTGTTCCATATGCACGTCACCCGGAGGATTCTTGGCATAGTCCCCAACCCGTCTGATGGTGGTGTCGACCACTTCGCCATTTTCAATAGTCTTCACGTGCAACTCTCCCTCGAGCACGATGGAGGTAGTGGCGCAGACATGGCGATGAAAGTGGCAAAACTGACCCGGATCCCAGCGGTACAAGGCACTGACATGACCCGCGTCATCAATATCCAAAATGGATCCCCAGTAACTGACCGGGAAGGGGTGATTTTCGTCCTCTGAATAATGTTTCCAGACGAGTTTGTCGTGCTGCAGCAGATTTTCTCTCATACCGATGAGCTTTGTCTCTCGGGAGAGTGTCTTGCGATCATGATGACGCGATTTACCCTTCAGTCAACTGTCTGCGAGAGTCTTGTCACCTTTGGCGCAGCCCGAAGTCCGAGCGTTCAGGGGTGGGTAGGGCGCTCAGGAGAGTGTTGGGCTGTAGCCGCCCTAAAGCTGGCCGCGAAGGTGATGTATCAGCCAGATGCCGCGCGGTTCTCGGTCAAACCATCCGTGATAAATGGCCCGTCGACGCAGATTCGACGCCCGTCGGGCGAGGCGCAGGCGCCACAGATGCCCACTCCGCACTTGGTCAGATAGTCGATGGCGCTGAAGATGCGGTCCGAGGAGACAAACTCTTTTTGCACCGCTTCGCTCGCATGGATCATGGGGGCGGGCCCACAGTTATAAAACACCATTTTTGCCAGCGCCTCGGCGGGCTGGTTGGCAAGAAAGTCGGCCAAGGCGTCGCTTACCCGGCCCTCAAATCCGGCACTGCCGTCGTCGGTGGCGATGGTGACGCGTGCGACGCCCTCGCATTCGTCACGGAAGTAAAGTCGGTCTGCCGATCGGGCGCCAACAAAAATGTCGACCGGGTTGTCCTCGCTACCGAAGTCCTCTGCTATCTGATATACCGCGGCCAGACCGGTGCCGCCAGCGACGCAGACAATGTGGGCGTCCTCGGGCGGTGTCACTGCCACGCCATTCGGGCCACGCAGATACACCGCGTCACCCGGTGAGAGCTGGTAGCAATGCTCCGTAAATTGCCCGACGTTGATCACTGCCAGACGCACCGGGTCGTGGGTCAGGCAAGAGAAAGGTTTTTCACCCACACCCGGGACCCAGACAAAAACATATTCCCCGGCCTGAATGTCGAGATCGCCATCCAGCGTCACCACGGTAATGTCATCACAGACGATATCGTTGGCGACGACGCGATAGGGCTTGAAGCCCATGTCCACATCGAAGCGAACCTGTTGGCCTGCCGCATCGCTACCTTCAGCGAGATCTTGGGCGAGGTCAGCAAAGTAGTGCTGCACTTCCTCAGTGTTCATGCCGGTCAGGCCCGAGCCAATGCCCAGAATGTTGGCCCCGCAATGGATCGCATCCCGGCAGTCTGCTGCAGAAGACAGGCCGCCGCAGCCAATGAGCGGGACGTCCGTCTCGGCGCGAAGTGCTTTTAGCGCCTTCAACGTGGTGGGGAGCACGCCTTTGCCCGACATGCCGCCCATGCCATTGCTGAGCACCGGATGACCGTGACTCTCTGTGTAGCCGGGCCCCGCGGTATTAATGGCGCACAGTGCTGACGCACCGCCTTCCAACGCGGCGCGGCCGATGACCGCGATGTCATCGACGTTGGGCGTCAGTTTGGGGATGACGGGTATATCGACGGCGTCGCAGACCGCGGCGACGACTTCACGGACCATCTCGGGGTCTTGCCCCATGGCCATCCCGTAGCCCTTGGCGTGGGGGCAGGAGAGATTCAGCTCCAGGCCATTTGCGACGGTGGCGAGTTGTTTCGCTACCGCGACAAACTCTTCCACGGATCCGCCAAAAATCGACACCAATAAAAAGCGGTCAGCTGGCACGGAGAGTTGCTGTAAGCCCTGCAGCGCTGCTTCGACGCCCGGGTTGGTCAGGCCCACGGCATTGACGAAACAGCCGGGCGCGTACTGGCTGTAAACAGGCTCCCGGTTACCGAGGCGTGGCTCAAAACCAATGCTCTTGGTAGTGATGACGCCGATCTCGGGCATGGTGTCCATCACCCGCTGAATGATGGCGGGAGCAGTCGTCACGATACCCGAGGGGATAGTGAAGGGGCCTGACAGTTGCTTGCCGAGAAACTCGGTGGTCAATGGGGTGTCTCCGTATCGGGTCCGGAATTATACGGTGACCGGTCCGGCCCGTCATGATCGCGCACTGATTTCCGCCTTCTAGGTGCCTCAGGTGCCGCAAAAAGTGCGGGTCACGCGCTCCTCGGGCTCGGGCGATCTGGCCCACTCCACATCGCCGTCCTGCCACTCGAAGGGCCGCTGGCCGCGATCGACCAACACCTTCACCCATGCCAATTCACCCGACTCAGTGAGGTCGATGGCTCTCTGCACGAGATGGTTGCGCGGAATGATAGTCGGATTCACGGAATACAGGGCGGCGGTGATGGCCGATGCGTCGCCTTTGTTGGCTTTGCGTCGGGTCTGCCAGCTGTCCGCCCAGCTCAGCAATGCTGGCGAGGCGGTGAAGAGCTCTGGCAGGGGTGTGTGGTCGAGGGAATCGTTGGCCAGCTCGGTGAGCCACCTGAATGCCAGCGTGACATCAAGGCCTTCGCTAGCCAGCAGATCGTGGAACGATTGAATGAGCGGGCCGTCTGCTTCGGTTACCGAGTCGAGGCCGAGCTTGGCGGTGAGCCAGCGCTGGTGGTGGGCATGAAAGCGCGCCGGGTAGCGATCAACGATCTCTTGCGCAACCTGCTGCGCCGCCTCGGCATCTTCATTAATCAGGGGTAGCAAGCACTCCGCCAGTACCGCCAGATTCCAATGCATGATCCCCGGCTGGTTGGGCCAGGCATAGCGCCCCTGTCGGTCGATAGAACTGAAGCAGGCCTTGGGGTCGAAGTGGTCCATAAAGGCGCAGGGACCATAGTCGATGGTTTGTCCACAGAGGAGCGCGTTATCGGTATTCAGCACGCCGTGCACAAAGCCGAGCACCTGCCAATGTGCCACCAGCCGCGCGAAATGCTCACACACGCCTTCGAGCAAGGTCACGGCGGCGGGTTGATCACTTGCCTCTGCCGCGTCACTGAAATGGCGGTCGACCACGTAATCCACGAGCGTCGCCACGTCATCGCCGCCGCGGGTCATGGCGAAGTACTGCACGGTACCGACGCGCAGATGGCTGCTGGCTACCCGGGTCAGAATGGCGCCCGGTTCGATCTGGTTTCTGACAACGGGTTCGCCGGTGGCGACGGCGGCGAGTGCCCGGGTCGTGGGGACACCGAGCGCGTGCATGGCTTCCGACACGAGATACTCACGGATCACCGGGCCGATCGGAGAGCGCCCGTCACCGCCCCGGGAGTACGCGGTCGGCCCCGCGCCCTTGAGCTGAATGTCGAATCGCGCCCCCGAGGGTGTTAGCCATTCCCCGAGCAGGGTGGCGCGGCCGTCACCGAGTTGCGGGTTGTACTGCCCGAACTGATGGCCGGCGTAAACGGTGGCAATGGGGTGACTGTCGGGCAACGGCGTGTTGCCTGCCAGTGCGGCGAGCTGTGCCGCATCGGACTGCGGATCGCCTGACCAGCCCAATGTGTCGGCCAAGTTTTGATTCCATAACAGCAGCTGTGGTGTAGACACCGGATCCGGTGCCTGCGGGGTGCTGAAGGCCGGTCCGAGGCGCGCGTAGCTGTGATCAAAACCCGGGGGCATGGACACCCCCGGCTGGGTTTAGCGGGTCAATCACCGAAGAGCTTCTTGATGAAGGACCCTGCCTTTTCTTCGATGGTGTCCTGTATCTGTTGCTGCGCCTCGTTCTTCAGGATCTGCTCGGCAATGCTCGCGACATCCACCTGACAGGCCGCACCGCTTTCTGACGCCAGATTGCCCGAGCAGTCCACCGGCCAGTCGACGCCCGCATAGCGCTGGTCAATCACGCAGAGGGGACTCACCTCGGTAATCTCGTTATTGACCTGCCCTTCCATGCGGAAACCAAAATCCAGTGAGTTGAGGTCAATATCACCCGAGCCTTTCAGCGCCACCCCTGGGGTCGAGAAGCGCAGCTTCTCGATATCGCCCAGACCGTTATCAAAATCCAACGCCAGCGACAGGTCGGTGATGGGGGTATTGGTCGGCAAGCCCGAGATCGGAGGTATCTTATTAACGATCGCCACCGCATTACACACCAGCCCCTGAACGGATACCTTCTGTAGCATCAAGTCCTGACCAGTGGCGGTCACGTCACCGTCCAGTGCCGCCATCAGATCATCCGCGGTGACGCCTTCGGTTTCGAGCTCCCAGCCCATCTCAATGCGGCCCGACGCAGCATCGGTGTTTCCCATGCTGGCGAGCAGGAGGTCCATGTTCACGCCTTTGAGGCCGCCTTCGACCTCGGCTTCTACGACCGGTCGACGGGCATTTAGTATCACACGTGTATCGAGCTGTCCCTGGTGCAGCACGCCCCGAACGTAGTCGATGTTGGCAACTCCGTCGCGGATCCGCATGTATACCTGTGCGTCGGTAATCGACTGGCCTGCGGCAATGAGCTCCTCAGCCGCAACACGCATCTCAAGATCTAGATCCCGGAGGGGACCAACCGGAAGCGGCACCGGTGCGCCGGATCCTGATTCGGTGCCTGTGGGGGCTGGAGCGGGTAGGGCTTCAGTGCCGGGTGCGCTGGCTCCGGAGGATACCGGCTGCGGCGCAGGCTGGATTTGATCTACGTCCAATCGCGCTGTGCTGATATCCAGCTTGATCTCCGGGCTCTCCAGCGCTGACCAGGCCAGCTGTCCGGTGACATCCCCACCCGGCAGACTCGCACTCAAGGTGAAGTCGGCCTTCGCGGGGGTCATCACGAACGTACCGTTCAGTGCGCTTTCCACCGGTTGGGTCAGCGCGCCGACCACTTCGGTTTTGAGGTCTGCAATTTCAATCTTGCTGAAATCCGACGCAATCCGGACCGCGCCGTCCAGCGCAATATCGAGTGGTGCGGTTGAGCCATCACCGAGCACCGTTAGCGCGCCCTCGAGCTGCATGGGCTCGTTGCGTGTATTGACGTCGGTCAGAGTCAGCGCGGCGATGCGAATTTCATTGCTCAGCTCACCGTCGCGGGTGCGCTGGATCACGGTAATGTCTTCGATCTGGATCGCCTCGGCCATAATGGCGATCCCTGACACGCCGCCGCCCTCATCCAGCTGTCTTTGGCGCTCCTGTTCCTTGGTTTGTCGGATGATTTCGCCGCGCTTCTCCCACTCCCGATCACTCATGATCGGCCGGGGTTCGGGCGCCGGCGGCAGCGCCTGAGGCTCGGTGATGTCGGCGGTGACGCCCGCGATCACAATCGTGCCGATGTCGACGTTGCCACCGAGGAGTGGTAACAGAGAGAGCCCGACGTCGAGCTCTGCAATGGTGGCGCTGATGCGCTGATCGTATTCCGTCTGGGCAGGCAGATTGAGTGTCGTATCCTCGAGTCTGAGCCCGAATCGTGGAAAGAAGCTGAGTTCGGCATCGCCCTCGACAATCAGCTCGCCCCCTGTCTGGGTTTGCACCTGCTCCTGCGCCATGTCGAGCAAGGCCTGCTCGTCAATAAACACGGGTACCAAAAACATCGCCAGAACGGCGATGGCTACCAGCGCCCCCGCAATCCAAAGAATCACCAGCATCATCCTTTCCCCCGATGGTTCGTCACCCCGCCAGCATATCAAAGCGGTTCGGCAGGGAAAGCGTTATCGCGCGCTTCGTCGCTCCACATGCTGGTTAAGGATCCGCGCCTTCTCCCGCTGTACACCTTGATCCGATTTGAGCTGCCACAGCGCATCCCGGGCAAACGGGTAGGACACCTTCAGGTCCACGATGGGTTCGGGGTAATCGATGGGATGAAGCTGTCGTTCCATGGGAGAGAGTAGCCAGGGCTGGTGAATAAGCGGCGTGGGTAGCCCCGCCAGTTCAGGGACCCACTCGAGGATAAAGGCGCCCTCTGGGTCATGATCCAACGACTGCTTGACCGGGTTGTAAATGCGAATGGTATTGATGCCCGTGACCCCCGCCTGCATCTGCATTTGCGGGTAGTGAATGCCCGGCTCGAAGTCGAGGAACAATGAGCCCAGCCAGGCGGCACCCAGACGCCAGTCCTGCCAGAGGTGGTGCGTGAGAAACGACACGACCATGGCGCGCGCGCGAAAATTGAGATACCCGGTCTGCATCAGACAGCGCATGCAGGCATCGATCAGCGGATACCCGGTTCGTCCCTCACGCCAGGCGTCGAGCCGGTCGGGATCATGGCGCCGGGGATGCGCCAAATAGCCCCGGTTGAGATCTTCAAACTCCATTCGGCACTCCATCTCAAATTTTTGAATGAAGTGGCAGTGCCAGTGCAATCGCGATTCAAAAGCGGCCAGCGCACGCGTCCAGCCGCCCTGATCCTGCCGCTTTTTGAGCGCGTGGTATGCCTGACGGAGGCTGAGATTGCCCCACGCAAGGTACGGTGACAGACGCGAGCAATGCACTCGGCTACCCGCGGGCTTTGATATATGGCGCTGATAGCCGTGGCCTCGCACCGCTAAAAAGCTTTGCAGCACCTCATTGCCTGCGACGGCACCGCCGTGCTGAAAGGCCCCATTGTGCTGCTGCCAGCCCGCGATGCGCTCGCAGCGTGCGCCCTCCAAGGCGGCAGGCAAGGACTGGCAGAGCCGTGATAGCGCGCTGAGATCCACCGGTATCTCGGCTTCACTCATCACCTTCTGCCAGCCCCTGTTCCAGCCGCGCCGGTCGCGTCGACCCCGCTGGATACCGTTGGTTTGATACTCGTGCCACGCGATACCTTGCGCAGCACAAAAAGTCGCGACCTGTCGGTCTCGCTCAAAGGTCACCCCCAGTCCCGTCTCTTCGTGACTGTATAAGTGGCCAATGGGTTGGGACTGATGCAGCGCGTTCAGCAGCGAGACTGGCTCGCCCTCGAGAATGTGAACCTGGGCTCCCAGTGCTGCCAGCTCATTGTTCATCGCTTGCAGCGACTGGGCGATAAAGTGCCAGTGTCTGCCGCGATAGTGGGGGTCTCTCAGTAGCGCGGGTTCAACGATGTAGACGAGCAGCAGCGGCTCACCGCGATCGATGGCAGCCGCCAGCGGCGCATGGTCAGCCAGCCTGAGGTCACGCTTGAACCAGACAACGTTCATGAAGCCGCCTGTCGTTGTGCCAGGAGCGGGTTAACCAGTGGCTGTCCTGTCAGAGCATCCTGCAGCGCGACGCGGCTGCGATAGATGGCGCTGTAAATCAAGCGGTAAGCGTCCCGGTCAAAGGCCGTGGCTGTGGCGCTGCTCAACGCGCTTTTCGCATCCTCTTGCGAATCAAAGCAGCCATGCCACGCCCACTGATTCACCAAATGAAATTGCTGCGCCGGCTGGCGCTCGAGGGGATGGATAGTCTGCTCCGCCAGCAGCAGTGGCCCCTCAAAAGGCCAGGCGGCGATGCGCTGCCGATCCAACTGATCGAGTAGCCGTGCGTTGTGGGAGTCCGGGCTTTCCTGGCCGTCACAGGCGCCGTCACAGCGTCCCAGCTGATGCTGAAAACAGGCGCCTTTTCCCTTATCTAAACCCATGACCCGAAGACACAAGGCGTGGTCTCTGGCGAGGTTTTGTATGGTCGTGGTGATGCGGTACTTGTTGGCGAACAGTCCGTAAGTGTCGGTTTCTCGCGCCCCGGTGGGCGCAAAGTCGATAGCAACCGGTTTCAAAAACCCGTCGACCGCAGGCTCAAGCTGGATGGTCCAGAGGCGTCGCAGTTGGCGCTGGCGTCGATTGAATAGCGGCACCTCAGACTTGATCGCCGCATTCTCAATCAGCAACGCCCCAATCTCGCCGGCAGTGAGCTGACAGTCGATACGCGCAACCTGCGACATGAGCCGTTGGTGCCGACCGGGTTTGCGGCCCTCATTGAGATGTTGTGTGACCCGGCTGTGAATGTCGACGCTCTTGCCTATGTAGAGCAATGCGCCGTCGCCATCGAAAAATCGGTAGACGCCACTGCAGCGCGGCAGCGCATCCAGCGGCTCACCTGCGCGCGAGAAATCAATGTGCTGCGCTGTCTCCGTCATCATGCGGCGGTCTCTGGATCGCTTTGCGGGGGCCGATACTGTTCGGATTCTGTCGCCCTTAATCGAGCCGGATCGTCAAAACGGCAAACCACTAAATAGTCCGAATCGTAGCTTTTGTCGGCGGCGTGACAAAGTACTCACCCGAGTCGGACGGGTGAGCAGTGAAGATGACAACAGACAGGACTTAAGGAAAAAGCGATGAAGGTATCTGTTAGCGATCTGGGCGACATGGGCGTCACCGAAGTGGTCATCGAGTCCGTCGACTTAAGCCTCTACATCGCCCATGCGCGTATTGATGGTGAGGAGCATGTGATTGCTGACCGTCGGGGAAAAGTCCTCAAGACCCGCAATCTGCTTGAGATGCAACGCATGCTGCGTAAGGCGGTGACCTGCGATTTTTTTCTGAGGCAGCGTAGCGCCTACGATGAGATGGTGGGTCACGCCCATCAGGCGGCGGATAACAGTATGGAATTACCGCTGGGGCGTGAGCCCTTGCCCGAGTGGCTGAATTAGAGATCACAGGGTGGGTGGTTGAGTGAGAGGTCTCTTAGGGCAGGAATTGAAGCCAACTCCTTTAGCATGGCGTTAGCGACCCACACTTTGAGATCGTCATCAGGCTAGCTGTCTCAGGCCGATAGCTGGCTAGCTTTCGGTAGAGAGATCCTCATCGCCGAGTTTGTGTCCCCAATCCCGCTTGGCTTTCAGGTACTGGAGATTGTGGTCATCCACGCCAACAACATGTTTGACCTGTTCGATATGGGGTACGCCCAAGGCGGTCAGGTCTTCCTGCTTTTTCGGGTTATTGGTGAGCAGTCTCAGCTTTCGACCGCGCCCAAAATATTTGAGTAGCACCGCGGCGTCAGAAAAGTCTCGGGAATCGTCGGGTAGACCTAACGACCGGTTCGCCTGATAGGTGTTCTCTCCCGCATCCTGCAGAAGATAGGTCGCAGCTTTGGCCCACAGACCGATACCGCGGCCCTCGTGACCCGCCATATAAATGAGGTAACCGCCCTCGGCATCATCGGCGATACGGTCCATAGCGGCCTCAAGCTGGGGCCCGCACTCGCATCGTTGCGATCCGAGCACATCGCCGGTGAGGCAGCTTGAATGCACCCTAACCAGAGGGTTATCACTGTTTTCGGGCTCGCCGATGACCAACACGCTGTTGACCGCCATGCTGGAGGCGAGATGGGAGAACAAGTGCTGACCACCCTGTTCCCTCAGGGTGCTGGCGAGATGTTCGACTTCACTGAGTTCAGTGCTTCTGACGCACGCATACCACTGCACGGTGGGGTGTCGTTGGCCGCGAGCCAGCGGCAGGGGAATGGGCCCCATCAGGTTGAGGTGCAGGCCCGACCCCGGCGCTTCTGTCATCTCCACTTGAGCGCCATCGGCGTCGACACGGAACAATTTGCCGTCTTTAATCAGTCGCTCGCGGATCTCTGGATTGATGTAGGTGAACATGGTGGGTCGGGGCTTGGCGTCTGACCGCTAATAAAAGAGAGCGCGGAGTATAGAGGGATTTAGCGGACTACGCTCGGCTGTTGCTGCGTGATGCAGTGGATGCCCCCGCCCATGGCAAACAGCGCCTTGGCATCCAGCATCCGAATATCCCGGCCGGGGTAGGCATCCTCCAGTCGCTCCCGCGCCGCGTCATCATGCGGATCATCGAAGCTCGGGCAGATGACGGCACCATTGCAGACGTAGTGGTTAATGTAGCTGTAGTCGACCCAGTCGCGGTGATCCTTCAGCGTGAGCGGCGCCTTCAGCGGCAACACCTCAAGGCCTTCATCACTGAACTGCTGAGCAAGGTCGTCCCACAAGGCGAAATCCGGATGATCCTTGCTGGTTTGCCGGTGAACCAGCAGACGGCCATCCGGCGCGAAGCAGGCCACGATGTCGACATGGCCTTTGGTCCCGTTCAAGAAGTTATCCCGCCATAACCCTTGCGACAGCCAGATGGCGCGGTCCGTACCGAGTGCATTGTGAATGTGTGTTGCGATGCTGTCGCGGTCGTGGCCCGGGTTGCGCGTCGGGTCCAGCTGTACCGTGTCAGTGAGGAGCACCGTGCCCCGCCCATCCACGTGGATGCCGCCCCCTTCGTTGACGATGTCCCTCCGCTCAGTCGGTACCGCCAAGATCTCGGCGATCTGGCGGGCAATAGCATCGTCATCGATCCAACCGAACTCGGTATTTTGGCCCCAGCCGTTGAACTGCCAGTCGATGGCGACGAGTGCCTCATCCTCCACCACAAAGGTGGGTCCGATATCGCGCAACCACGCGTCGTTCAAGGTGACGGGCATGACGTCGATCGATGCAGACAACTTGCGTTTCGCAGCGGTCAGATTTTCCGGGTGGCATAACATCCGCACCGGCTCGTAATCGCTGATGGCGTTGGCCACTGCCGACCAGGCGTCTTGCACGGCTTCACGGTTCAGACCGGATTCAGCGTAGCTGTCCCGGGGGAACCCCATCCAGGTGGCGGCATGGGGTGCCCACTCTGGCGGCATATGGCGTGCGCGCGTCATTGCTTAATGCCGGGAATGCCCCCGTCCTGCGCGTCGCCATTGGGTTGTCGGGGGTTCACCGTGTCATCGGTCAGCGCACCGTAGGTGTCAGGCCTTCGGGTGGCGAAGAAGGGGAACAGTGTCAGCCAATCGTCGCGTTGACCGAGATCAATTTCTGCCACCAGAGCGACGGCTTCGTCCCGCGGCGCTTCTCCCAGTAAACGGCCAAAGGGGTCGATGATGCAGCTGGTGCCGTAAAAGTTGAGTAGCCCCTCTGAGCCAAAGCGATTCGGCAGGGCGATAAACAGGCCATTGGCCGCGGCATGACCGGTCACAACGCGCCTCAGCAGCGGTGCGGTATCGAAATCCGGATAGTCGGGTTCGGAGCCGATGGCGGTGGGGTAGCAGAGCACATCGGCGCCGGCCAGGGCGTAGCAACGCGCCACTTCGGGGAACCACTCATCCCAACAGGTCGGGTTGCCTACCTTAAGGTCCACGCCGTCCAGTTCAAGCCTGTGCACCGGGTAGGGGTCCTCGGCTGGCCCCTCCGCAAAGTAGTTATCCTCAAAGTAGCCCTCGGTGACGGGAATATGGAGTTTGCGGGTGCGTCCGACGCACTCACCGTTTGGCGCAACAATGATGGAGGTATTGAGACCGCGTTGGTCGGCTGCTCCGGAGCGCTCAAAGAGCGATATCTGCACATGCACATCGCAGTCCCGGGCGAGGTCACGCGCCAGCGCGAGACTTGGGCCACTCTCTATGTCCTCGGCGGAGGCATCCGCAGGGCCTTCGGGGCGCGTATCCGCGGGGTAGCGACTCAAGGTCAGCTCGGGCAGGAACACCACGTTGGCGCCGGCACCAGCACACGCGCTCACGCCCTCCCGTAACTGCTCGATATGGACATCCGCGGCCTCATACCAACGCGTCTGGACCAGACCAATACTGGTCATTCGGGGCTCGCGCCCGGGAATCGGGCACGGACTGGGTAGCGCCGCGCTGCTGATAACTTTCATGATGGCCGCCTCGCTATGAGGCAAACAGAGTAGGGGGCGACGCGTTGTGTCTCAAGTGCCCCCTTAGGGGTAGTCGTCAGCCTTGGCTGAGGCCCATTGACCAACGCACTGAACGAATGGCCCAGTGCGTCTCATGGCGTCAAGGAGAGGCGGGCAATGCGCCGGGCGGGAAGCCTGCCAGCACCCGCATGGCAGCAGCGTCGAGTGCAGCCTGGTCGCGGATGGTTTCGTCTTTCAGCTTTGACTGGGTCACGCTACGCCAGACCGAGGCGTTTGCGTCAGGGTCAATCATGTCGATGATGAAGGTGCCCTGGGTGTACTCCGTCACGCGGACGTCGGTCTGATTCATACAGCTGTAGCAGTTGTACATCGCGTAACGGTTGTACCGGCTGTAGCCTACGGACGCCCCGTAGGAGGGGTTGTTGTAGGTTTTTACATCGGTTTTTTCCATGAGATTCAGGTGCCAGCTCAGGAGCAGGTCGGCGTCAGCGGTTTTGTCGACGAACACGAATCCTTTCGTTTCGAGGGCACCCTGTAATGCGTCATCGATGCGGTCTCTCTGAAAATCGGTCAGCTCGGTCGGATTGTTGCCCGTCACCTCGCCACTCATGGCATAAAAGCCAATAGTCTTGGGTTGGCTGAAGTTGTAGTCAGGGGCGAAGTCCACCACGGGCTACGGCGGTTTGGTGGCGCAGGCGGCCAACGTCAGGGCGGCGACCAGGGCGGCGGTGAATCGGATCAGCTTCACAACTTTCTCCGCAGATTGAATTGAATGCGGGGGCTGGCGTAGCAGGGTTGGCCAAGCATCGCAGTGCCCAGGATGACGCGTTTCGAATAATGTCGCTAGCTTGGAGCGCACGGGGCCAGCGTGGCCTGAATGCTGGCGATGTGCGCGCGAATGAGTTCGGTCTGATGGTTCAGTAAGTGATCTCGCTCCACGACCCAGGCTCGATATTGGGGACCCAACGCGGCCGATAGCGGTGCTTCCAACCTTGTGACCGGTGCTAACAGCAGTTCGGCTCTCTGGCGTAGCCGTACCAGCCAGGGCTGCACGGCACCCACAAAAAACCTTGCCACCACACGCTCCATTGCTCTGGAGCGATCTGTGGGGTTGCCAAAGGGGCACAAAGGCGCTGTGGACTGAGTGCTGGCGAGCAGCGTGTTGGCGCGCTCCAGTTCTCGGGAGACCAGTGAATGCGCCGCCAGAAGCGCTCCGCCGTCTCCTGCGCGGAGGTCGCTGAGCAGTATTTCGAACTCGCGATTGCTGGCCTGCCAGTTGCCGCCCAGCCAGCCCCGGGTCAAGTCAGCAAGCCGGCTGAGCGATGCGGTCATTGCACTATTTGTCTCGTCCGGATAGTTGCCCAAGGTCGCAGGTCGCTCCCAGAACAGCCGCCACTCGGGCCCGGAGAGAAGCGCTCGGGTAATCGAGTCGGGGAGTTGCGCCTCACGTTCCACGCTGACCGCCACCAGGGTGCTCGCCAATTCATCGTCACCGCGCTCGGTGAGTAGCGTGATGCAATCAGGCGCCAGATCCATGAACTCGAGGTCGAGCAACAGGCGTTGAGAGGGAGAGGCTGTGCGCCCCAATTGGGTGTTACGGCGCCCCAAATTGATCTGCAGTTCGCATCCAGATAGCGACAGGAAGTCGATCAGATCGATTTGACTGGTGGCGGGCAATTCGGGGGCCTGCTCCTCGGGGAGATCGAACCGGGCGGATTCATAGGCCGCGCTGGGGGGGAGCTCGACGCCCGTGACGGCCGACAGTCGCCTGAGGTACTCCTCAAGATGAGCGGGGCCGGTGGCGGGGTCACTGCATCCTGTGAGTACGAGCAGGCAAAGCCACCAGCCAGAGCGACCTCTCACTCCGCCAAGGCCGCTTTGGCCTCACTGCGCCATCGATGCAGATGGGTCAGGGATTCATCGGGGGTCAGCCGGGCGCCCCATTTTGCGAAGTCAATCGCCGCCAGCAGGTCGATGTCGGCAAAGGAGAAAGTGTCGCCCGCAAGGAAAGCGTTGTCCGCCAACGTCTCGTTAATGATTTCCAGGCCGGCGATGAGGCGACTGCGTCCTCGCTCCACCAGCTCGGGCAGCTGAGCGACATTGACCGGCCCCGGCAGCGCGCGATCGACATAGTTGGGGTGTCCGTTGCGAAACGCATCGGCAGCGGCAGCAAAAATTTCGCTAAACAGCCGGTGGTTCCAGTTCAAGACACGGGCCCGCTCTTCCGGCGTTCGCCCGAGCAGTGGTTTATCCGGGTACTGAGATTCCAGGTAATGGACAATCGCAATCACCGAGCACAGCACCGTGCCGTCATCGAGTACGAGCGCGGGTACCGTGGCTTCCGGAACAATTGCCCGGTAGGCCTCGCCGAGCTGTTCTTCGGCCCCGAGGTCGATCTGGACCGCATCGAGCGAAATGCCTTTGTATTGCATGAACATGCCCAGCCGGGCGGGGTTGGGGGCGGCATCAAATGTATAAAGCTTCATCTCAGGTTTTGTACAGTTCGTCTCTTTGGCGGTCACGCAGTATAGCGGTGAGTGGGGCGCGTATTGCTCTGTTTTCGATCGTTTTCGCAACCGCTATACTCCGCCCCCCATCGACAGGAGTTAGCACCATGCGTTTGTTCTTCATCCTTATGTTGGCGCCGTTGGCGGCAGTCGCACTTGACCTGACTGACCAGCAGCGGGCAGACATCGAGGCACGAATTCAGCCTTTTTCAGCCGTCTGCGTACAGGGAGAAACCTGTGGCGGTGGCGGTGATGCCGTGGCTGCCAGCGCTGGCCGCTCCGGAGAGGACGTCTACAATGCGGCGTGCATGGCATGCCACTCAGCCGGTATTGCAGGTGCGCCCAAGGTGGGTGACCAGGTCGCCTGGGCTGGCCGCATCAGTAAGGGCATGGATGCGCTGTATGACAGCGGCATCAACGGTGTCGCCGGTACGGGCATGATTGCGCGCGGTGGTTGCGCGAACTGCTCCGATGATGAGATCCGGCTCGCTGTCGACTTCATGGTAGACGGCAGCCGCTAAAGTCACGTCGCGCCGACCCCGGTTGGCGCTTCTCGAAAAGACAGCGCGGTGTTGATGTGCGACATCGACACCCGCTCCTCTCCCGCCATGTCGGCGAGTGTTCGGGCAACACGCAGTCGCCGGTGCGCACTTCTCGCCGACACGTTCAGCGCCGTCAGGGCCTCGATTAAACCCGCTCGCGTAGCCTCGCTCAGCGCACACTCCTCAACAATGTCATCCCCGGCGAGATCGCGATTCAGACAGCCCTGACGCGACAGCTGCCGCTCCCGGGTGGCCGTCACGCGCTCCCTAACCAGAGCGGAGCTTTTCTCCGTCGGCGCCGCACCTAGCAGCGCCTCGGGTGAGGGTCTGTTGAGCTTCACGTGGAGATCAATGCGGTCCATCAGTGGGCCCGAGGCACCCTGACGATAGCGCCGGATCATATCGGGCGAGCAGCGGCAGCTGCTGTCCTCGTTGTCAGCGAGCCCGCAGGGGCAAGGATTCATCGCCGCCACCAGCTGAAATCGGGCGGGGTAGCAGTGTTGGTGCTCGGCACGGGTGACGGTGATCTCGCCGCTTTCCAGTGGTTGTCTGAGCTGGTTCAGTACCGCACGCGGAAATTCAGTGAGCTCGTCAAGAAACAGCACACCGCCGTGGGCCATGGAAATCTCCCCCGGCAGTGCCTTGGCGGTACCCCCCATCAGTGCCGCGATGCTACTTGAGTGATGCGGCGCCCTGAAGGTCGGTCCGCTGACGCGGGATAGCCCAACCATATCGCGAATCAAGCAAATCTCCTGCTGTGTCGAGGGTGCTAAAGGGGGCAACAGTCCGGGTAGCACCGATGCCGCCAACGTTTTGCCCACGCCGGGCGATCCGCTCATCAGCAAATGGTGACCGCCTGCGGCGGCCAGTTCCAGCGCACGGTAAAGCAGCGGCTGACCGCGAATCTGTGACAGATCCGGGTAGTCACAAGCGTCTTCGGGGCTTGTGGATCGAGGCGCCACAAACTGAGGCTCAGCGGCTTTCAGTGCAGCGCACAGCGAGAGTAAATCGGGTGCTGCGATCAGCCGACTGCCCTCCACGTTGGCCATCTGTGCTGAGCCCTCCGCCGCAAGACACAGCGTGCTGCCGTCCCGGGCGGCGGCGAGGACGGCCGCCAGCGCGCCCCGGCTTGATTTGAGACAGCCATCGAGGCCGAGCTCGCCAATGAATTCCCTGCCCTCGATGGCAACCTGCGGCAGCTGTTGTGAGGCCACCAGGAGCCCCACGGCAATGGGCAGGTCAAAGCGCGTGCTGGGAGTGACGTGTTCTGTCGGCGTCAGGTTGATAGTGATATTGAAGTCCGGCCATTTCAGATGCGAACTCATGAGGGCCGCGCGCACCCGACTGCGAATCTCTCGTGAGCGGCTCTCTCCAAGGCCGACGACCTGAAAGGCCGGCAAGCCGGCGCTCAGGTGAACCTCGACGGTGACTGGTGGTGCGTCGAGGCCTGCCTGACCGCGGGTGTTAATAAACGAGAGGTGCATGGATCATCCTTGATCACTTCGGGCGTTTTTTTATCAGCGCCTAGCCACGGTGTTGTCAGGCTGCTGTTTGATGCCTTTTTTTACCCCGCTCTGCTTGGCCTTCTCTCGTGGCCTGGCGGGCTGTCTTGTCCAGCGTCCTGCTTTGGCGGCCATGTCGGAACGAGCGTGTGGTTAATGCCCCTCGGGGCCTAACGATTTCCCTGCTACTCCCTCTCTGACAGGGTTTCATCGAGGGCGGTAATTTGCGCTTCCAGCGCCTCCAGCCGTTCGCGGGTGCGTTTGAGCACCGCGGCCTGGGCGTCAAACTCTTCCCGACTGACCACATCGAGGCGAGTCAGCGCAGACTGCAAAAGACTCTTGGCGTTGCGGTCAATCTGCTCAAACACCGGATCATCGGCGCGGGTCAGCCGCTCGAAGAGCGAGCTACCGCCGCGCTTTGCTGAGTGATCGTCTGCCATGAACTGCTCCGAACCGCCGAGGGTGATACGCGCATTAATGTAGCGCACTCGAAAGTGAGCTGACAGACCTTATCCCGCCAAAAGTGGTGCGCGGCGCGCACTCGTTTGGTGCGGATTGTGGGTGTTAAGCACAGCGCCTGACGATCTGCATACTGGGCTTAATATATCTAAATATATGAAAAATAATATTTTTCTAAGAGTTGGCCCGCTCGTCGCTAGGTGGTGTGTGGGGGCAGGTGGTAGCCGGCTCCGACCGGGTACCACCCAACATGACATCGAAACACAACACTTCGCTATGCAGGAGACACCGAATGAAGGTTTTGAAATACGCACTTCCCGCGCTCGCCATTGCAGGCAGCACAAGTTTTATCGCCCCAACGGCGCAGTCTGCAGAAGTCAGCGGCAACGTGGCACTGGTTTCTGATTACAAATTCCGCGGTATTTCGCAGTCTGACAGCAAGCCGTCCATTCAGGGCGGGTTCGATATCGCATTCGATTCCGGTTTTTATCTGGGTACGTGGGGCGCAGCGGTCGACTTCGATTGCGCGATCGATACCTGCGGTGGCGCAAACGGCGGTCTGGAACTTGACTACTACGGCGGCTATTCGCACAGTTTTGACGGCGGTCTGGGCATCGACGTCGGCTACATCTACTACGACTACCCCCAGGACGAGGGCATTTTGGGTGACTACGAAGAGGTCTACGCCAATGTGAGCTTCGGTGGTTTCTCGGCGGGCGTGGCTTTCTCTGACGAGTACTGGTTCGAGACGGGCGAGATCGTCTACCTGAAGGCCGGCTATGACATGACGCTGCCCGGAGACTGGGGGCTGAGCTTCC
Source organism: Luminiphilus sp. (assembly GCA_965656065.1). Classification (GTDB taxonomy): domain Bacteria; phylum Pseudomonadota; class Gammaproteobacteria; order Pseudomonadales; family Halieaceae; genus Luminiphilus. The sequence goes on from CBFHIW010000006.1 coordinate 22,870, forward strand.
TCGTTGGGCAAGTCGACTACGACGTGGCCAGCTATGTCGAGACCGACAAGCACGTGCACTGGTTGGTGGGTTTGAGCAAGTCCTGGCAAGGCATCGACTGGAGCCTGACCTATGAGGACACCGATATCGACGAAAGCGAGTGCTACGACTACGACTGGTGTGATGCAGCACTGATTTTTGGAATGGCCAAGAGCCTGTAACGCAATCGCCGCCCTTACGGGCGGCTCTTATCGGAGGTTGCCATGAAATTGGTTACTGCAGTGATTAAGCCATTCAAGCTGGATGATGTGCGTGAGGCACTGTCCACGATTGGCGTTCAGGGAGTTACGGTGAGCGAGGTCAAGGGCTTCGGTCGCCAGAAGGGGCACACCGAGCTGTATCGTGGCGCGGAGTACGTCGTGGATTTCCTACCCAAGATCAAAATCGATATTGCCATTGCAGATGGCATGGTCGATCAGACGATCGAGGCCATTTCTAAGGCCGCACAAACCGGCAAGATCGGGGACGGCAAAATTTTTGTCTCATCCCTCGAGCATGTCACCCGCATCCGAACCGGCGAGACCGGCGAAGAAGCGCTGTAATTCTGAGCCTTGGAGAACATTCTCATGGACTACGATATTTTTCAGTTGCAGTACGCACTGGACACTTTCTACTTCCTCGTTTGTGGTGCGCTGGTCATGTGGATGGCCGCGGGATTCGCCATGCTCGAGGCAGGATTGGTCCGGTCGAAGAATACGGTCGAAATTCTGACCAAAAACGTCACGCTGTTTGCAGTGGCTTGCATCATGTACATGGTGGTGGGTTACAGCATCATGTACGGCGGCGACATTTTCCTCAGCACGATCACAGGGTCGGGTGCTGTTGAAGGCGGTGAGGAAAACGCGACCTACGCGCCCTCAGCGGACTTCTTCTTCCAGGTGGTCTTTGTTGCCACGGCGATGTCCATCGTATCTGGTGCGGTCGCGGAGCGCATGAAGCTGTTTGCTTTCCTCGCCTTCGCAGTCGTCATGACCGGATTTATCTACCCGATGGAAGGTAGCTGGACCTGGGGCGGTAATCCGGTGTTTGGCATGTACACGCTGGGTGACTTGGGCTTCCTCGATTTCGCCGGCAGCGGCATCGTGCACATGGCTGGCGCGGCAGCCGCTTTGGCGGGCGTTATCCTGGTCGGTGCTCGCAAGGGCAAGTACGGCCTGAATGGCGAAGTGAACGCGATTCCCGGTGCGAACCTACCCCTCGCAACGCTGGGCACTTTCATCCTCTGGTTGGGATGGTTCGGCTTCAACGGCGGTTCGGTGCTGGCAACCGCATCAGTCGACTCAGCTAATGCAGTAGCGGTGGTCTTCATGAACACCAATCTCGCTGCGGCCGGTGGATGTATCGGTGCGCTGATCGTGGCTAAGTTGCTGTTTGGCAAGGCTGACCTGACCATGGCGCTGAATGGCTGTCTCGCTGGGCTGGTAGCGATCACTGCGGGTCCGGACACACCCTCTGCACTGCAGGCAACCATCTTCGGTGCACTGGGTGGCCTGTTAGTGGTCTTCTCTATCACCACCCTCGATAAGCTGAAGATTGACGATCCCGTCGGTGCGATTTCCGTGCACGGCGTAGTCGGTCTGCTGGGTTTGTTGCTGGTGCCCGTAACCAATGACGGAGCGAGCTTCTCCGGTCAGATCATCGGTGCGTTGACGATCTTCGGTTGGGTCTTCGTGACCTCGGCGATCACCTTCTTCGTGATCAAGATGGTCATGGGCCTGCGCGTCTCCGAAGAGGAGGAGTACGAAGGTGCCGACCTCAGCGAATGCGGCATGGAGGCATACCCCGAGTTTGCCGCTGTGAAGTAATTACCCTGTCCTCTCATGGCAGTTTTGGGCCCCTCGGGGCCCTTTTTTTGGGGCGCATGTTTGGACCCGAATGGTTGGAAGTCCCGGCGACCAGAGTGAGCGAGTGATCCACGACAAGTCGTGGCGGTGGATTCTGTCATTATCAAGCATTGCTAAAACCGCATTCAGCCGGATAATGGGGCCACGGAATAAAGGGGTGTTCTCATGAAACTGGTCACAGCCATTATCAAACCGTTCAAGATGGATGACGTGCGCGCCGCGCTGTCCGATATTGGTGTGCAGGGTGTGACGGTGACTGAGGTCAAGGGTTTTGGTCGGCAGCGCGGCCATACCGAGCTGTATCGCGGCGCTGAATATGTCGTGGACTTCCTGCCTAAACTCAAGCTGGAAATCGCGGCTCCCGAGGAGCAGGTTGAGGCGATTGTGGAAGCCATTATTGCGTCGGCCAGTACCGGCAAGATTGGCGATGGCAAGATCTTTGTGGCACCGCTTGAGCAGGTAGTGCGTATCCGCACCGGTGAAACCGGCGTCGAGGCGATCTGACCCGATTAGCCCGATCCTCTCTGGCCCGTTAGCTGTTCGATAGCGGCGGGCAACTCCGAGAGTTCCTGTACCACCTCGGATGCGATCTCACTGACGCCTCCCTCAGGGCTGTACCAAATCGCTTTTGCACCCGCCGAGACAGCGCCCGATACGTCGTTATCGTGACAGTCGCCAATGTGGATGACTTCATCGGCTTGCACCCCTGCCGCTTCAAAGGCGCGGTGGAACAGGGTCGGATCAGGTTTGCTGACGCCGAATTCTTCGGCACGCCAGGCATAATCAAAAAACGAACCAATCTCGGTTTTTCGCACATCTGCATTGCCGTTGGTCAGCGCGCCGAGTTGGAACTGGCGCCCCAGTGTATTCAGCACGGACTGCGCATTGGCATACAAAACGACCTGATGGCGTTGTGAGAGAAATGCGGCGAAGGCCTCTCTCGCCGCCGATTCGGCTTCGCCGTCGGGTACGTCGTGGTGTTGCAGGAGCCGCTCGATAAAGGACTGCCGAAACAGACTGATGTGGTGCATCAGCTCCGGCCTCTCCTCGAGGAGGCTGCGGCGGAGGTCTGCGATCTGCTCCCGGGGGGTGGCGGCTAGTGCGAGCGAGGGGAACCGGGCGTTGAGATAGGACCACTGTGCAGCTTCAGCGGCTTCCAGCGCCGGTCCCACGTCCCACAGTGTGTCATCGAGATCAAAGGTAATGAGACGGATGGTCGAACTCATAAGGGGTCACCGAACGATATTGTTCGTTCTCCGTAAAAGCAGCAGAGGTGCTCCGTGTTCACCCGCTGGCCGGCAGTTGCCCGATGACTTCGGCCAGATATTCGAGGAACAGGGTGCCGTCCTCGGCCTGGTAGCGTTGCGTATCATGCGACCCGACCCCCAACACGCCGATGTCATCTTCGCCTGAGCGGATCGCTACCAGCGCCGCAGACCCCTCGGTTGCGGCCGTGCCAAACACAGTCTGCATCTCCTCCGGGCGCAGCACGCCGGAGAAGCTACCACCCTGGCGGATCAATTTGCTGGCCAACAGCACTTCCTCGGCGTCGTCGGACGCCCCATCCAGCCAGACCAATGCGCCCATCTCGGCCTGAAAAGTCCCGGTGACCTGATCGCGCCAGATCCTGGTGAGATCGACGCGGTTTTCGCCGGCCAGGAGGGCGAGGATGGTATTGCGGGTGGCGTCGAGCAGCCGATCATTTTCTTTGCCGATATCGGACAGCTCAGCCAGCTTCTGCCGCGAGGCGATATTGCGCTCCCGCAGCACGCTGACCTGTCTCTCGACCAAAGAGACCGCACCTTCCCCCCCGTGCGGCAGGTTGAGAACCGCCAGCAAGCCGGGTCGATCCTGCAAGAAATTGGGATGCGCTCTGAGGAAGGCCTCTACGTCTTTGGGGTCCAGTGTGTCGGGCATGTTTCTCGCTCTGGCTCGGTTGTTGTGATCGTGACCTGACTGCGCCGGTGGTGGGGGGTTCGCTGTGTCGGGCAGGCGCCGCCATGCGCATTGACTGCGATGATGTAACGCTCCCCAATCAGTCTCGCAAAGAGATGGTACCGTCAAATACCGATGCGGTGGGTCCTCCCAGCCAGACAGGCGCCTCGGCACCGTCCCAGCTGACCGAGAGTTTACCGCCGGGCAGTTTTACCGCGACGGCGGCGTCCAGCAAGCCAAGGCCGATACCGTGCACCACTGCGGCGCAGGCGCCGGATCCGCAGGCCTCGGTCTCACCAACCCCGCGTTCGTAAACCCGCAGTTTCAGTTCAGTCCGCGAGACGATCTGCATAAACCCCACATTGACCCGGTCGGGAAACCGCTCGTGGGACTCAATTAACGGCCCCAGCGTGTTGACCGGCGCCGCGTCGCAGTCGTCGATCATCAGAATGGCGTGGGGGTTACCCATGGACAGCGCGCCGATTGACAGATTTTGCCCCTGTACTTCCAGCGGATACTGGGAAGCCAGTTCGGGCGCCGAAAAGGGGATCACAGCGGGGTCAAATCGGGGTGCCGGCAGCCCGGCGAACACACGGCCGTCCTCTGAGAAACTGAGGGCGAGGGGTTCGCCATCGGTCAGTAAGCGGAGTTCGCGCTTTCGCGTCAATCGTCTCTCGCGCAGAAAACGACCCACACACCGTGCGCCATTACCGCATTGGCCAGCGCGAGAACCGTCGGCGTTATAAATGGTGTAGCGAAAATCGGCGTCGGGTTCATCTGGCGGTGTGAGCAGCAGGATCTGGTCGCAGCCAATGCCGCGCCGTCGATCCGCGATGCGTTTTAAGTGCGCGGTGCTGAGATCGACCGCCTGTGTGACACCGTCGATCACCACGAAGTCGTTGCCAGCGCCCTGCATCTTGGTGAAGGCCAGCTTCATGACGTGGGCGCCTCCGGGATGCGCTCCCGCTGCCACAGGTCGCTCAACGATTCCCGCTGACCGACCAGATGCACAGATTTGCCCGAGACCATGACCTCGGCCGCCCGAGGGCGCGTGTTGTAGTTGGACGCCATCGCGAAACCGTAGGCACCCGCGCCCATCACCGCCAGCAAGTCGCCCTCAGACAGCGCCAGGTGTCGGTCTTTGCCAAGAAAGTCACCGGTCTCACAAATGGGGCCAACGATGTCCCAGTGCTGTAACTCACCCTCGCGTGGGGTCACGGCCTGAATATCCTGCCAGGCCTTGTAGAGTGAGGGCCGCAGCAAATCGTTCATCGCCGCATCGACTACGGCGAAATTCTTTGCATCACTGGGTTTCAGGTACAGCACTCTGGTCAAGAGGGCGCCCGCGAGGGCGACGATGGAGCGCCCCGGCTCCAGCACCAACTCCACATCCCGGGATCCCAAGTGCGTTGCCAGTACGCCCATGTACTCCTCAATCGCCGGCGCACTCTCCTGATAGCTGACCCCCAAACCGCCGCCGATATCGAGGTGCCGCAGTGTGATGCCTTCTGCCGCGAGGTCATCGACCAATGCCAGCAGGCAATCCAGAGACTCTAAAAAGGGTGCGATGTCGAGAATTTGACTGCCGATGTGGCAGTCAATGCCGACCGGGTCCAATGCCGAATGGTCATGGGCGACCTGATAAAGGCGTCGGGCGGTCTCAACGTCGACGCCAAATTTGTTTTCGCGCAAGCCCGTCGAGATATAAGGGTGAGTGCCCGCATCGACATCGGGATTGACCCGCAGAGATACCGGCGCCGTCTTGCCGCACGCCGCTGCGACGTCTGCCAGGGTCAGCAGTTCGGATTCGGATTCGACGTTAAAACACCGGATCCCGTGTTCCAGCGCCGACAGCATTTCCTGCCTCGTCTTGCCGACGCCAGAGAATACGACCTTGTCGGCCGCACCGCCCGCGGCGATCACGCGCTCCAGCTCACCGATTGACACCACGTCGAAACCGGCGCCGAGTCCGGCCAGCACATGGAGCACGGCCAGATTGGAATTGGCTTTCACCGCATAACAAATCAGATGCGGACGATCGGCTAGCGCTGTTTGGTAGGCGAGGAAGGCAGACTCGATGGCCTGCCGCGAATACACATAGGTCGGTGTACCATGGGCCTCTGCGATGGCTTCAAGCGGGACGCCTTCGCAGTGGAGCGCGCCTTGCTGGTGCTGAAATACAGACATCAGTCAGCCGTCGCCGATGCGTCATCGGGTTCAGCCGGGCGCAAGGGCCCCTGCTGACCGCAGCTGGCCAGCCAAGCGCAAAGTAGGACGATGAGAAAGGTCCTCACAGTTTGACCTCGGCAAAAGGCGCAGTATAACAGCGCAGTGTGGCGCGCCCACGATGAGGCGGCCTATGGCATTGTGTTAGCACTATCAATCTAGGGGAACCGCCAGATATGGCAAGCAGTGACTATTACGAGCAGATTGAGGAAACGTTCGAGGCGGTCGAGGTCGCCCTCGAATCATTGCCGGATGATGTTGATATCCGTGGCGCCGAGGGGGTGATCAACGCCACCTTCAGCAACGGCGTGGTCTTTGTCTTCAGTCGGCAACCTCCCACTGAGCAGCTCTGGCTGGCAACCCCCGGTGGAGGCTTTCACTACTCTTGGCATTCCGATAGTCGCACCTGGCGAGACACCAAGAGCGGTGAATCTTTTCATGCTTTTCTGGTAGAAGAATTGGCGACGCATACCGGACTGGCATTGACCTGGGACAACCATGAGGATACTCACGGCTAGCGCACTGGCGGCTTGCTGCGCGGCGGCATCACTCGCAGCGTTTAGCGAGTCCGAGCCGCTACAGATCACGAACCTGTCTCCGCTCGCATCCCTGCGAGCTATACCTTCCCAGCGCAGTGTCGAAACCGCCCGCGGACTCAGCTGGGCGGCTTCCGCAACGCTCTCCAATCATTTCACGGTGGAAAACAGGGGAGAGGAGTCACTGTTGCTTGACGGGCAGACTGATGCGCTGACGCTGTCATTCCGCTACGGCTTGCCAAAACAGTTGGACGTGGAGGTGACCGTGCCATGGCGCCATCATTCCGGCGGTTTTACCGACAATCTCATCTCAAGCTGGCACGGCTTTTTCGGGCTACCCGATGGCAATCGCGATAGCTATCCGACCGATGCATTGCATTATCAGCTGTCGCAACCTGCGCATGACCGTCACCTGCTCCGCTCTGCGTCGGGTCTAGGTGATATCCAAGTCGCGGTGAGCCGCCCGTTGCTAGAGATCGATGGCGGGCAGCTGGGCATCAGCGCAGGGGTGAAAACCGCTAGCGGCCAATCCTCAGACTGGCTTGGCAGCGGCGCCACGGATGTCTATGCGCTGCTGCGCTTCAGTGGCCAGCAGCTGGGTGGCTGGCCCCTGTGGTGGCACGGTCAGGTCGGTGGCACCCGCGCAGGTGATAGCGAGTTGTTGGGGCCGCAGCAGCGGCGCGCGCTGTGGTTTGCAGGATTGGCGGGGGAGTGGCGATTTTCGCCACGTTGGTCAGTGCTGGTGCAATACGACGGGCACAGTGCGTTGTTGGACGGGGCGCTAGAGGCGTTGAGTGAGCCTGCCGGCATGCTAAGCATGGCGGTGCGTTGGCGGCCAACATCCCACTGGATGATCGATGCGGGATTTAGCGAGGATGTGGTGGTCGAGTCTGCCCCCGACGTTACTTTCCTGCTCAACGCGCGCTACGTACCATAGCGCTCAACACCTCGCTAACGCGAGGCGATCAGGGCCTGTGCCGACTGCACCGCGGCTTTCACCTGATTAGGCGCGGTGCCGCCAAAGTGATCACGTGCCGCGACGGAGCCATCCAGCGTCAGCACTTCGAAGACATCCTCTTTGATATCGCCGTGAAAGGACTGCAAGGTTTCCAGCGACAGGTCTGCGAGATCACAGTCGGCGTCCACGCAATGAGCGACCGCTTTACCCACGACTTCATGGGCGTCGCGGAATGCCACCCCGGCGCGCACTAGATAGTCAGCCAGATCAGTTGCGGTTGAGAAGCCCGCCAACGCGGCCTGCCGCATCGTCGTTTCGTTAGCTTCCATAGCAGGAATCATGTCGGCAAAGGCTCGAAGACAGTCACCCAGCGTGACAACGGTGTCGAACAGGGCTTCTTTGTCTTCCTGATTGTCCTTGTTGTAGGCCAGCGGTTGCGACTTCATCAGTGTCAGCAATGCCACCAGATTGCCGGTGACGCGCCCTGACTTACCGCGCACCAATTCGGGGACGTCGGGGTTTTTTTTCTGCGGCATGATCGATGAGCCGGTGCAGAATCGATCGGGCAGGGTGATAAATCCAAATTGCGCCGATGTCCACAGCACCAGCTCCTCAGAGATCCGTGAGAGGTGGTTCATCAACAGCGCGGCGGCGGCACAGAACTCGATTGCAAAGTCGCGGTCGGCAACGCTGTCGAGGGAGTTTCGTGTGGGCGCGTCGAAGCCGAGCATCGCGGCGGTAGCGTCGCGATCGATAGGGAAGGTAGTCCCTGCCAGTGCAGCGGCGCCTAGGGGTGAAACATTCAATCGCGCCCGGCAGTCCGTCAGACGACCGTAGTCTCGCTCCAGCATTTCGTTCCAGGCCAACAGGTGGTGGCCAAAAGTCACCGGCTGGGCGACTTGCAAGTGGGTGAATCCGGGCATGACGGTGCTGGCGTGCTGATCCGCCAGTGTGACGATGCCGGTCTGCAGACGGGTCAGCTCGACGTTGATGGCATCGAGCGCGGCGCGAAGGTAGAGCCGCAGGTCGGTTGCGACCTGATCGTTTCGCGATCGGCCCGTATGCAGCTTTTTCCCGACGTCGCCAATCAGTTCGGTGAGTCGTGCCTCGATATTCATATGCACGTCTTCGCGCGCAACAGACCACTCAAAGGCGCCTTGCTCTATTTCGGCCAGGACATCGGTGAGACCCTGTTGGATCGCGGCATTTTCGTCCGCGGTGAGGACGCCCGTAGACATCAGCATCTCGGCATGGGCCCTGGAGCCCGCGATGTCGTAGACAGCGAGTTGGCGGTCAAAGGCCTCTGATGCGGTAAATCGCTGCACAAAGGCGTCCGTGGGCTCGCTGAAACGCCCGCCCCATAGCTCCTGACTGTTTTCTGTCTCTCGATCGCTCATGATCTGCCATCGTCCCGAATCATTGCCCGGCGATTCTACCTTGGACATCCTGCCACCGCCCCGTTTGAGAGCGGTGAAATGTCGCCCCATGCTAAACTGCGGCCATAAGTAGGGGGAATATTGTGTCTGAAAAAATCGTGATCGCTACACGGGAGAGTCCGCTCGCCCTGTGGCAGGCGGAACATGTGAAATCACGCCTTGAGGCGGCGCATCCGGATATTGAGGTCTCGCTACTCGGCATGACCTCGCGTGGCGATCAGCTCCTCGATAAGCCGCTGTTCAAAGTTGGTGGCAAGGGCCTTTTTGTAAAAGAACTGGAAACGGCTTTATTGGATGAGCGAGCGGATATCGCTGTTCACTCGATGAAAGACGTGCCGATGTTCATGCCCGATGGTCTGACGTTAGGTGTGATCTGTGAGCGTGAGGACCCCCGCGATGCGCTGGTTGGCTGCACTGACTTCGACCAGCTCGCCCAGGGTGCCTGCCTCGGCACATCGAGTTTGCGTCGCAGCTGCCAGTTGAGTCGGCACCGCCCCGACCTTGAGATCGGCTTTTTGCGTGGCAACGTCAACACACGCTTAGCAAAACTCGATGGCGGTGAATTTGATGCCATTATTCTGGCCTGCGCCGGCTTGATTCGTTTGGGTTTTGAGGATCGCATCGGCGCGGCGATCGACCCTGACCTGTCGCTGCCGGCGGCAGGCCAAGGCGCGGTAGGAATTGAATTTCGCGAGACGGACCAACGGGTTCGTGAACTCTTGGCGCCGCTTCATCACGAGGATACGGCCACCCGCGTGCTTGCCGAGCGGGCGGTAGTCCGCCGACTCGATGGTGGCTGTGATGTACCGATTGCGGCCTTCGCCGAGTTAGACGGTGACGGCTTGTGGTTACGTGCCCGGGTGGGTGCGACAGATGGAACCAGCCTCCTCGAGGCGGAGGCGCGAGGCGCTGACCCGGATCAGCTGGGGCAGAGCGTTGCAGAGATGCTGCTCTCTCAGGGAGCGGAGGATCTGATTCGCGCGGCGCGGGGATGACGGCGGTTGTTCTGACCCGGCCGCAGGCTGACAGCGAACGACTGTCGCAAGCCTTGCAGGGTGAGGGCTTTCAGACACGCGTCATGCCGATCATGACCATCGAAGCGATGCCGGCTGCGGAGCTGGCGCCCTCTTTGAGCGACGACACCCTGTGCATTTTCATCAGCGCCAACGCGGTGCGATTCGGGCTGCCCCAGTTGGGTCCCGAGTTGGCGCGCTACCCGGAGCTCACGGTGATTGCGGTGGGGAACAAAACACGCGACACGTTGGAAGCGGAAGGGATTCACGCAGAGGTGCCGGTTCGGGCTGACTCGGAGGGATTACTCGAGATGCCCGCACTCTCTGCGCCTGATTCGCGCGACGTTGTGATTGTAAAAGGCGAGGGCGGTCGTGAGCTACTGGCATCTGAACTCACTCGCCGAGGTGCCCGCGTCAGAGAGTGGGCCTGTTACCGCCGATGCTGGCCGGATGTCGATGTGTCGGAATTGGCTGAAATAGGCGCTGGGCTGGTTTTTCAGGCAAGCAGTGGCGAGATGCTGTCGCGGTTGTCGGAATTGTTGGCTGGTGAGGGACAGACGGATCTGTTCCAATCATCCATCATCGTCCCCTCGGGCCGTGTCGCCAGTCTCGCCACACAAGCAGGTTGGGGGCAGGTCATTCTTGCGGAAGACGCCAGCGACGATGCATTTATGCGCGCGCTGAAGCAGCACACACAGGCAGGAACCAACAGATGACAGAACCGGTTGCGCCCGCGGAGACGGCGACCGCGCCAACGATAAAGCCTGACGCGGTAAAAGGATCGCGAGGACGCCGGTGGGCGATCAGCCTGTCGTTGTTCACGCTGCTGACCCTGGCCGGATTGACGGCGACCGGCTACTGGTTTGGCTGGCCCTGGGTGCAGGCGCAGTGGCAGCGATTCGAGGATCTGGAGCGTCAGCTTGCTGACGCCCAGGCAGAAGCGACTGAACCTACGCCCGATGTGAGCGCGTTAGCCCGAGCCGCCGCCGATCAGCGTATCGAAGCTGGTCTGGCGTCGGTTCAGGCCGATTGGCAGCGGGAGCTCTCTGCTTTGCGCGCCCGGCAGAATGCCGAGCGTGCTGAATCCGTACGTCAGCTAAGCGGCCGAATGGGCCGTGTAGAAGACCAAATGGACCGACTCCTGGCGGTTGATCGACGCGCCTGGTTGGGGCAGGAGGCTGTCTTTCTCACCCGCTTGGCGGGGCAAAGGTTACTGGTGGCGCGTGATGTGGACGCCGCGCTCGCCCTACTGGAGCAGGCCGATGCTCTATTGCGCGACACCGGCGAGCCAAAGTTTGAGGGCGTGCGCCTGGCGATTGCCCGGGACCGCGCGGCGCTGGCTGCGGTACCCCGAGTCGATCAGGTGGGGCTCTATGCGACGTTATCCGGGCTCATTGATCAGGTAGGCAAGCTCCAGCTTGAATTTGAAGCGCCGTCTGCGCAGGCAGAGGCGACGGCGTCTCCCGATGCAACCTGGTGGGCCCAGGCAGCCAGCGGTTGGCATGCCGCGCTGGCAAAACTTTCGGATCACCTGATTGTCAGGCGCCGGAGCGACGAGATCGCGCAGCTGATGACGCCCGAGTGGGCGGCACTGGCCCGACAGAATATCCGGATGCTGATCGAGCAGGCGCAAATTGCCATGCTGTCGGCGAATCAGCCTCTGTTTGAAAGATCACTGCAGCGCGCGTCGGGTTTCGCTGCATTGTTTGCGGAGCAGGATCCGGAACGCGTATCCAGTGTCGTGCGGACACTCGACGCCCTTCGAAGCGAGACGATTGCGCCGGCACTCCCTGAACTGACCGAAACCCGCAGCCTGCTCGAGGGCGAAGTGGAGCGGTTGGGCAATAGGACGGCGCCCTAACCGTGGCGCGATTTAGTCTGTATCTGGTATGCGGTCTGGTGCTGGGTGCCGTGCTCGTCAATGCCATTTCGCAGGACCCCGGTTATCTATTAGTGACCTGGGGCGACTGGCAGTTAGAGACATCGGTGTGGCTGGCGCTGAGTGCGCTGCTGCTCTCTCTCGTGCTGCTGTGGTTCATTCTCCGGGCACTGCGCACCACGCTCAAAATGCCGCGCGCGCTGCGCCGCTGGTTGGGGTTGCGATCAGCTCGCGGTGCGCAGCGCAGGGCGGACAAAGGCTTTGCCGCCTTCTTCGAGGGCCATTGGGATGTGGCGGAGAAAGCGCTGAAGAAAGGCGGTGCTCCCGACGAGCAAACGCTCCTGCATCCGCTTTATGCCGCGCTCGCAGCGCTGCACCGGGGCGAATCAGCGCGTGCGCTGGCGCTACTGGAGCAGGCTGAAACGGAGGGGTTGGCACCGGTCTCGTTGATCACCCTGGCCAGGGCCGAATGTCATTTGAAGGCTGGCGCGACCAATGAGGCGGAGCGGTCGTTAGAGCAGTTGTCTGCCTCAGAACGCAAAACCCCCCGAGCCAAGGCGCTGCGGGCTGAGGCGGCCTATCTGCAGCGTGATTGGCAGCCACTGACTGAATTGCTGGCCGATGTGCGGCGCGCCGGAATAGCACCCGATGAGCAGATCAACGTATGGGAGCGGGAAAGCTGGAACGCGCTGCTGTCCGAAGCCGACGACGCGGCATCCACAGCAGTGTCAGTCTGGAAGCGCGCCCCTGAGTCGCTCAAAGCGCCCGGACAACCGCTGTGGCCAGCGTTACTGGATATTCTACGACGGGACGCTCAAGCGGATGCGTTGCAGGCTCAAGCGGATGCGTTGCAGGCTCAAGCGGATGCGTTGCAGAGAGTGCTCCAGGAACGCCTGCAACAGCATTGTGAGCCGGCGACGCTCGAGGCGGTGAACGGTCTACCTGATAAACAGTTACTGAAGATGAAAAAAGCGATTCAACGCTGGCGCGATGGGGACAGCGAGGGTCGATGCCACGCCGTATTGGCCCGTATTGCCCGCATTGAGGGTGATGCGGAGGCAGAGGCAGGCCTCTGGGCGGATGCCCACGCGCGCCATCCGTCTGCGTCACACGCTGCAGGTTGGGCGGACTGTCTGCGACACCAGGGTAAAGAGGCGGAGGCGTCGGCGCTGGAGGCCGAGGCCTTGGCGGCCCTGCGCTAGCCGTTTCGCGAGAATCTGCCGGCTCGCTTAACTAGCGGCCCGGCAAGGTGATACCGAGTGACTCCCAGAGCGCATCAACCCGCTCGCGTGTGGCGGTGTCCATCGCGATTGTGCGGCCCCACTCGCGATTGGTTTCGCCCTCCCACTTATGGGTGGCATCCATGCCAATTTTGGAGCCGAGCCCCGCTACGGGGGACGCAAAATCCAGATAATCGATCGGCGTGTTTTCCACGATGGTGCAGTCCCGGGCGGGATCCATTCGGGTCGTCATGGCCCAGATCACGTCTTCCCAGGAGCGCGCGTTCACATCGTCGTCAGTGACAATAATGAACTTGGTGTACATGAACTGCCGCAGGAACGACCACACGCCGAACATCACGCGCTTTGCATGACCCGGATACTCTTTGCGCATGGTCACCACCGCCATACGATAGGAACAGCCCTCCGGCGGCAAATAGAAATCGCTGATCTCCGGGAATTGTTTCTTAAGTAGCGGCACAAACACTTCGTTGAGCGCCACCCCGAGAATGGCCGGCTCATCCGGCGGTCTGCCGGTATAGGTGCTGTGATAAATCGGGTTGTCCCGCGTGGTGATGGTGTCGACCGTGAAGACCGGGAAGCGCTCGACCTCGTTGTAGTACCCGGTGTGATCGCCGTAGGGTCCCTCGTCCGCCATCTCGTCGGGGTCGATGTAACCCTCGAGGATGATTTCGCTGTGCGCAGGCACCATCAGGTTGTTACTGCGACAGACGTCGGTAATGCACTGGGCCAGGTCGGTTTTTTTGCCGCGCAACAGTCCCGCAAAGGCGTACTCAGAGAGGGCATCAGGCACCGGTGTTACGGCCCCGAGGGTCGTGGCCGGATCGGCGCCCAGCGACACGGCGACGGGGTAGGGCTCCCCGGGACGCTTCAACTGCCAGTCCCGGAAATCCAGCGCACCGCCACGATGGGACAGCCAGCGCATGATCAGTTTGTTGCGACCGAGCAGTTGCATCCGGTAAATGCCCAGATTCATACGCTCTTTTTCTGGCCCGCGGGTAATGACCAGAGGCCATGTCACCAGAGGACCGACGTCACCGGGCCAGCAGGTTTGAATCGGCAGCTGCGTGAGGTCGACGTCGTCACCGCTGATCACCCGCTGCTGGCAGGGCGGCTTTTTGACGACGTTGGGTCCCATAGTCAGGATTTTTTTCAGTAGCGGCGCCTTGTCCACAAGATCCCGAAAGCCTTTGGGAGGGTCGGGTTGGCGCAGGTAGGCCAGTAGTTCGCCAACATTGCGCAGAGCTTCGACGTCTTCTTCGCCCATGCCGAGTGCGACACGCCGCTCGGCGCCGAACAGATTCGCGAGCACGGGAATATCGGAGCCCTTGGGGTTTTCGAATAACAGCGCCGGCCCGCCGCCGCGCAAAGTGCGGTCGGCGATTTCGGTCATCTCCAGATTGGGGTCGACCTCAGCGGTAATGCGGACCAGGTCGCCCCGTTTTTCGAGCTCTCTGATGAACTCCCGCAGGTCGACAAACTTGGGCATGACGGGGAATTACTTCCGCTTCATTGACTTGAAGAACTCCTCGTTGGACTTGGTGTCCTTCAGTTTGTCGAGCTGGAACTCGATGGCTGGCAGGTCTTCCATGCCGTGGAGCAGTTTGCGCAGGATCCACATGCGCTGCAGTTCTTCATCGCCGGTCAGCAGCTCCTCGCGGCGGGTGCCTGATCGACGGATATTGATGGCGGGGTAAACGCGCTTTTCCGCGATCTTGCGATCGAGGTGCAGCTCCAAGTTGCCCGTGCCCTTGAATTCTTCGTAGATCACTTCATCCATTTTCGAGCCGGTATCGATCAGTGCCGTAGCGATAATCGAGAGGCTGCCGCCTTCCTCGATATTTCTCGCCGCGCCGAAGAACCGCTTGGGTCGCTCCAATGCGTGGGCGTCCACACCACCGGTCAGTACCTTGCCAGAGCTCGGTATCACCGTGTTGTAGGCACGAGCCAGACGCGTAATCGAGTCGAGCAGGATCACCACGTCGCGTTTGTGCTCGACCAGTCGCTTCGCCTTCTCGATCACCATATCGGCGACCTGAACGTGGCGCGAGGGCGGCTCGTCAAAGGTAGAGGCGACGACTTCGGCGCCGCGCGCGCCCACCGAGCGCTGCATCTCCGTCACTTCTTCCGGCCGCTCGTCGATGAGCAGGACGATCACGTAGCACTCGGGGTTATTGGAGATAATCGCCTGCGCAATGTTCTGCATCATGATCGTTTTGCCGGCCTTCGGTGGCGCGACGAGCAGTCCACGCTGTCCCTTGCCAATCGGTGCCACGAGGTCAATCAGGCGCCCCGTCAGATCCTCGGTAGAGCCGTTGCCCTTTTCGAGGGTTAAGCGCTCATTGGGGAAAAGTGGCGTGAGGTTTTCAAACAGGATCTTGCTTTTGGCGCTCTCCGGGGACTCAAAGTTAACGTCCTTGACCTTTAACAGCGCGAAGTAACGTTCGGAATCCTTGGGAGGTCGAATCATGCCGGTGACGGTGTCGCCGGTGCGCAGGTTAAAGCGTCTTATCTGGCTGGGGCTCACATAAATGTCGTCGGGACCGGCAAGGAACGAGCTGTCTGCCGAACGCAGGAATCCAAAGCCGTCCTGCAAGATCTCCAGTACGCCGTCGCCCCAGATGTCTTCGCCGCTTTTGGCGTGGCGCTTGAGCAGGGCAAAGATGATGTCCTGCTTACGCGAGCGCGCCATGTTCTCGATGCCCATCTCACGGGCCATATCAATCAGTTCCTGAGTCGACTTGTTTTTCAGGTCGGTCAGGCTCATGGGGTTTTCGCTGGGGGTATTGGGATCACGGCGCGGACGTCGCTGTCGTCCCCGTCGGGAGCGGCCCTGAGGCGCTTCTTCACCGCCCGTATCACCGCCTGCCTCGGCCTCAGCGGGAGCGTCGCCCGATGCCTCGCTCGAGGCTTCAGCCTCGGAGGCTTTGAGCTTTAGGGTTCGCCCGTTCTTTTTGGTGGTTTCGGTTGCCGCCTCATCGCTGGGGGCATCATTGTTGGTGGCGTCCAACGCTTCGGTGTTGGTGCTGGTTTGGTCTTCCACGAATCACTTCCGAATAGATAGGTAAAAAGGGTCAGTAGGGAAAAGGTCTGCCCCGCCGATGCTTGTTGCTTCTTGTGCTGGTGCGGGTCGGGGTAGAAATTGACCTGAACGGTCCCTAAGCCCACTCAATCAGCGCGCTGGCCAAGGGCTTTGCGGCTGTGGTGAAAAGAGAAGTTCGGGTGCAACGAGAGCCATACAGGTCCCGATTGCTGCAAGTTAGCACTGGAGGATGGGCGCGTCCAGCAAAAATGTCGGGGTATTTATGCCCCTCCCATGCCCCTATTAATGCTTCTCTTAACGATCCTCTACCGCCTGTTGATGCCGGTCTCTGGAACTTTTTATTATGTTCGCCTGGCATCTCTTCAGGCTCGGCTCCCGTCTCTTCGCATTTGGCGTTGGCCTCTGCTCAGGAGACCGGCGTTTAGACCACGCTGTCGACAAATTCGCTCAGTTGGGTCTTGGACAGCGCGCCGACTTTGGTATCGACCGCATTGCCGCCTTTAAACATGATCAGGGTCGGGATGCCGCGGATGTTGAACTTGCCCGGCATGTCGGGGTTGGCGTCGACGTCGACCTTACAGACTTTGACCTTTCCCGCGTATTCTGTGGCAATCTCCTCGAGGATGGGCGCAATCATCTTGCAAGGGCCACACCACTCGGCCCAAAAATCCACCAGCACGGGCAGATCGCTGGAGAGGACCTCCGCGTCGAAGTTGTCGTCGGTCACGTGCAGAATATCAGCGCTCATAGGTGCTCCGTTGTCAGGCAGGGGGTCAGCCGCGGTCAGGGGTTGTGTCCATTTCAGTCAGAAAATATCGCACTGCCTGCCAACCGGCAAGCTTTGACCATCATTCGGTGATCAGCTAGTGACTACAGACTCAGGACAAGACGCGCTGTGGCAGGTCTACCTTCTGCAGTGTGCTGATCAGTCGCTTTACGCGGGTGTTACTACGGATCTCGCCAGGCGGCTTCAGCAGCACAATGGGCAGTTAGCTGGCGGCGCCCGCTATACCCAGGCGCGGCGACCTGTGGCATTAGTGTGGTCCGAGTCCTGTGACTCGCGATCCGATGCCCAGCAAAGGGAGTATGCGTTGCGACGTCTCACAAGGACACAAAAGCTGGCACTCATTGCTGAGGCGGAAGAAGAAGGCTGAAGGGAAAGGTTGAAAGGGAAGGTTAAGACGTGACCGTGGCACCATTCTGGGACTGGGCATTGAAGCAGTACGCTCGGAAACCCACTCAAGCACTGCTGCTGACCCTTCAGGCACAGGCCGACCTCGTCATACTGGAGGCCCTGTTTGCTGCCTGGTTATCTAACGAGGGATACCGGTTAGCGGCCCACGATGTTGCGGCAATGCGAGACACCACGGGAACCTGGATAGAGCAAGTGGTGTTGCCTCTGCGCGCCGTGCGGGAGCAATGGAAGAATGACGAGACTAAAGAAGACGCGCGACGGCATTTGCTCCAGCTCGAGGTGGAGGCTGAGCGTCATCTCGCTGAGTTGATGTGGGCCAGCACCGAAGCATTTCGCAGTTCGCCTGAGGGTGGTGTGAACGAAGAAATCCTGATGAAGGAGACCATGGAGCTTGCCGCTGCGCGCATGAGCGCCAACATGCTGGCGCTGTCCGGTTTTGAGAACGGTAAATTTGCCTCCGAAAGGGAGCAACTGGTGGCACTGCTTCTCGAGTCAACGTAGTATCGCCCCTCCATTGCAAACGGAACAGGGAGAACGTTGAGCATGAGTACCCCGATGAAAGCAGTCGGCCAGCTGTCACTGGCTGGGCTGATGGTGGCCCTGATGGGCTGTGGCGGCGCCTCGCAGGAGCAGGAGCAGGAAGTGACTCTGGAGTCGACCGACGCGCGACTCAGCTACGGCATTGGCCTGCGCATGGGTCAGCGAATGTCTGCTGATGGTATGCAGGTTGATGTGGCCGCCTATGCCGCCGGTCTTGAGGACGCAATGACTGGTGCAGAGGCAAAGCTGACGGACGAGGAAATCAATACCGAAATGTCCGCGTTTCAGGAGCGAAGTCAGGCAGAAGCGGAAGCCGAGCGCGTGGCGCAGGCGCAGTCAAACTTGGAGGCAGGCAGAGCGTATATGGAAGAAATGAGTGCCAATGAGGACGTGCAAACCACGGAATCGGGATTGCAGTACATCGTGATGGAGCCCGGCGAGGGCGACAGCCCGGTGGCCGCGGATTCTGTTGAGGTGCACTACGAGGGCCGGCTGATCGATGGTTCAGTGTTTGACAGCAGCTTTGAACGTGGCCAGACCGTCACCTTCGGTTTAACGCAGGTGATTCCCGGTTGGACCGAGGGGCTGCAGCTGATGAAGCCGGGCGGCAAGTTCAAGTTCATCATTCCTCCGGAGCTCGGCTATGGCGAGGGTGGAGCCGGTCAAATGATCGGGCCCAACGCCACCTTGTTGTTTGACGTTGAACTGATTGCGGTGGTGAAGGCAGACGCCGAGGCCGAGTAATCAGAAGTGATGCGCCCGCGTAGCGGTGGCTCACCGACATCAACACCAGAAAAGCGCCCACCGGGCGCTTTTTTATTGCTGGTCATGAAGGGTTTTCCGCTTTTGATCTACCAGCCAGAGCGTTTGGTTCCAGCCGCTGTGAAATCGGCACCGGGTCTGCAGTGACCTCCTAGCCGGAGCTGACCGTCAGACAGACTGATACTGATCGTAGAACTGCGCCAGGTAGTCGTCGAAAGATTGGTGGTCGTGCGTTTCGATCTCTTGTTGCCGTTTCAGCGAGGCGGTAGCGTCATCGGTCATGGCCGCCCAGGTGGCGTCGGCTAATGGCGCTGCGAGATGCTGCTGGTGCCACTCCCGCGAATACCGAAGCGCCAGCTGCCAGAAACTCTGGTTATTGGCGGTCATCTCATCCAGTACCCGCGCCGAGAGCGTGAGTGACGGATCCGCAATGTGCGCGCGTGCTTGCCCGACCACTTGCTGGTAATCCGAGCCGCCTGTCTCCGAGTCATACCACCTGGCGACTTCATCCATCCGGTCCAGTATCGGTTCAGCGAGCGATTTCCGGGGTGTCTCGACGCCGTCAGGGGACAGCAGCGTCAGCCCGGGCTCGCGTCCGCGATTGACCATCCGCTGCAGGTTGGTCTTGTTCTGTCGTTGCCCATCGGCATCGCATGCTGGGCAGTCATCGATCAGGCAGGCGATGAGGAAGAGATCGATCAATCGCATGGTATCGGTGTCGATCCCAAAGGGCGTGAACGGGTTGATGTCCACGCAGCGCACCTCGACATACTCAATGCCCTTGCGCGCGAGCGCGACGACGGGCGCCTCACCGCTCTGCGTCACGCGTTTGGGTCGGATTGGGCTGTAATACTCATTTTCGATTTGCAGCAATGAGGTGTTGAGTTGCGCGCGCTCACCGTTATCCATGAACTCAAACTGCGCGTAGTCCGGGTGCGGCGTCAGGATCGCATCACGTAATGTTGAAATGTACTGATCGAGGTCGTTGTAGCAGACGTCCATCCCCGCCTGCGCATTGCTGGTGTAGCCGAGGTCGCCCATTCTCAAGGTCGTGGCGTAGGGTAGGAAGAAGCTGTGATGATCATCACCCATCGGCTCCAGTGGATGCTGCTTGTTGCCCTGAACAAAGCTCGCGCAGACCGCGGGGGAGGCGCCCAGCAAGTACATCAACAGCCAGACCCGGGAGAAGAAGTTCCGGATCAGCGCCAGATACCCTTCGGTTTGAAATGCCTGAGCGTCCTGGGTGGTGCCCGCCGCATCGCGGGCGGTCGCCCAGAAGGCTTCCGGCATCGAAAAGTTGTAGTGAATACCGGCAATCGCTTGCATCTTCCTGCCATAACGCACGCTCAGCCCGTTGCGATAGACCCGCTTCATCTGGCCAACATTGGAAGCGCCAAATTCGGCAATCGGAATCCCGGCGTCACCATTCACAATGCAGGGCATGCTCGCATTCCATAGCAGCTCCTGATTCAGGTGGCGCGCCGTGAAGCGATGCAGGTCCGCCAAGGCCTGCTCTGTCTCAGCAATGGAACAGGAGGCCGGGGTAATAAACTCCAGCAGCGCCTCCGAGTAGTCTGTGGTGATGGCCGGGTGCGTCAGCGTTGAGCCTAGCCCCCTGGGATGGGGCGTTTGTGCGAGTGTCGCCTGATCGGCAGTGACCCGCAGGCTCTCTTTCTCCACGCCGCGTCGAATCTGTTCCAGCCACTGCGGATCAGTCTCAAGTACCTGCCGGAAAATCGCAGCGTGGTTCGACACGGTGGCTCCTGTGTGAGGAATTGACGGCAATTGCGCTGGGCTTTCGCCGCCCTCAGGGGTTAAATTGGGGCGGAGTGTACGGCGCAAGGAGCGCACCGTACAGGGGGAAACACGGCTTTCGCAGTGATCGAAAGTCTGGAATACGAACACAGGGAGTTGTGAGTGTCATGCGAATACACGAATGGTTGAAGGTGCTGGCCGAGCGCAAAGGTTCCGATCTGTATCTGGCAACCGGCGCACCGCCCTGTGCCAAATTTGAAGGCGAGCTGAAGACCATTTCCCCTGATGTTCTGGCGCCCGGCGAAGTCGCCGAGATTGCCAACGAATTAATGGACGATACCCAGCGCGAGGAGTTCGCGCGGGATCTGGAAATGAATTTAGCGGTTTCCCTCCCCAGCGTAGGGCGGTTCCGGGTCAACATCTTCCGGCAGCGCAATGAGGTCAGCATCGTTGCCCGCTTCATTGTCATGGATATCCCGCAATGGCATGACCTCGGTCTCCCCGAGATTTTGACCGATCTCATCATGCGCAAGCGAGGCCTGATCCTGTTTGTCGGTGCCACGGGCTCAGGGAAATCCACCTCTCTGGCAGCCATGACCGACTATCGCAACAGCCACACCAGCGGGCATATCGTGACGATTGAAGACCCCGTCGAGTTTGTGCATCGGCATAAGAAGTCTATTGTGAATCAGCGCGAGGTCGGTGTAGACACCCGCAACTGGCACAACGCGCTGAAGAACACGCTGCGGCAGGCGCCCGACGTCATACTCATCGGTGAGATCCGCGATCGGGAAACCATGGAGCACGCGATTTCCTTTGCCGAGACAGGGCACCTGTGTATCTCGACCTTGCATGCCAATAATGCCAATCAGGCTCTCGACCGCATCATCAACTTTTTCCCTGAGGAAAAGCGCCAACAGCTGTTGATGGACCTGTCACTGAACCTGCAGGCTTTTGTCTCGCAGCGCCTGATCCCCAATACAGAGGGTGGCCGTAGCGCAGCGGTTGAGGTGATGCTGGGCTCTCCAACCGTGAAGGAGTTGATCCTGCGGGGTGATATCGGTGGCCTCAAGGAAATCATGGAGAAGTCCAAAGACCGGGGGATGAAAACCTTTGATATGGCACTGTTCGACCTGTGTCAGGCTGGCGAGATTAGCGAGGAAGAGGCGTTGCGCAACGCAGATTCGGAGAACAACCTGCGCCTGCGCCTCAAGTTGGTGGGCGATCAGGGTACCGAGGGAGAGACAACGACCTTCAGTCTTGAGGACGAACAGATCTAGGCGGGGCCGGCCTGAAACTGGTTGAGTCGATCCTGGCCGGCATTGCCGGCGAGCGTCTCACGAAAGCTGGTTTTTCGCTCCAAAATATCCACCATGTCACGCTCTATCAGCGTCACCAGCTGGGGAACAGTGAGCTCTCTCAGTTTGATGCCCTCCCGGTTAGTGAAAATATAGCTGTCTTTATCGAGGTCTCTCACAGCCACTCTGGCCATGATGGGGGGCTCCCGATCATGGAAACCCAACCAGGTCCCAATCGGAATCTGCAGTTGCAAGACGGTGTTGGTGTCAAAGGGTTGGTCTGCACTCAGCGTGCGATCACCGGATTCTGACTGACTGGCCGGCAGTGCCTCTGCTTGGCCACGGGCTCGCTGTTCTGCGTCACGTAGCCGCTGTGCGGCTGCCTCACGTTCGCTGGCCAGCGTCACCGCGTCCTGCTCTGCCACCTGAGCTGCTTGCTCACGGGCTTTCGTTTGGGTCGCTTGCTGCTCAGCCAGCCACTCGCTTTTTGCTTCTGCAGCTTCCACCAGCGCGCGCGAAAAAGTTTCCCTTGTATCGAGTTGCGTCGCCTCACCGGAGCGCAAGAGGTTGGCAAACTCGTCGACGCCGAGTCGCAATGCTCTGGCACCCGCAAAGTCCATGAACACAAGATAACTGTTGTGTGCGAACGTGCCGCAAAGACGCAGTCGGCGAACTCCTTCCGGCTGCTGAATACGGTACCACTGTCCCTGCTCGATCCCCGCCTCACTCAGCGAGGTGACGGTGGCCTTGGACCAGTCCTCTGTCGATTGCCCGTCCAGCATGACGGGCGCCAGCGTTTTATCGGGCATCTGCTTTGAGGCATGCCGGAGCAGTAGATATTCGAGCATGTCGCCAGCGCTCTTCGCCCGCTCACTCGAGAAACCGACCTGCTCCAATAACTTGCTAACGCGATGTGGCAGCTCGTCGCCGTTTGCAGCGGCTACTTTGGATTGTGTATCGGTATGCCCAAATAGCGCGACCAACTGCTCGGTGATTTCGCCATACTGTTGCCAGACGTCATTGTCGGTGCCCAGATTTTTTGCCAAGGCGACGCCTGCCTCGAACCAATCTCCGCCGATGAACTCCGCCAGCTTGCCAGGAAAGGCGGCATTGCCGAGTTTTTGACTGACCTGTTCACCGACAGCCCGCCGCGCGACCGTGCTGGTCATCGCAGTCGCTTCGCGTTCGATCAGTCCTGCGTCGAGGCGCTCCAGCTGGCCGGAATATCCGCTGATCTTCTGCTCCAGCAGATGTAGGGTGTGATCGACCGCAGGCTCGCTTGGAAAATCCTGCAGGCATCGTTGAATGATTTCTCCAACAGCGTCGACCGCAGGTCGCGCGGTCTTGCCCAGATCCGAGGACCAGCCAGCGAAGCCCTCGTAAAGGGTGTCGAGCAAACGGTGCAAGGCGTGGGCGCCCGGGGTGAAAAACCGATCCTCGGAGCAGGCAAATGCTGCGGCCAGGGGTCTCACCGCCAACAGTAAGTCCGCCAGCTCCGGGTCGAGAGAATAGTGTGATTGCCAGCGCGCAAAGACTGCGTCGATCCAGCCCAGCACGGCGGCAGGCTCCGAGGCGACTAGCTCGTGACCCTGACTTGTGAGCGTGCTCAGCAGCGTCTGGTCATGTGACATCTGCAAGGTCGCGAGGGCCTCAATCAAGGCTTCGCCCGTCAATCCTTCGGCCTGCGATGGCAACGCAAAGGCGGTGCGGACCTCCACTTCCAATGAGCGGGTCAGTGGCAGGCGGTCATCTTCCATGTATTGACTCCTGTGCGCACTTGCCGGTGCCGACGGTCGCGGCCACTTATCTGTGGGACCGCGCGTTGTTCGGCGGTATGAAAACCGGGCTTTTAGCGTCTATCTGACAGTAACTTGTCGATAATGCGCTCCAACTGATGGAGATTATTACACTCTTTAGCCAGGTGACAGTGTCTTTTCACCAGTAACATTTCCGAATCCCCCGTGCCCCAGAGTCGCGTGGATTCCGGATTCAGCCAGATCACCTGCCTGGCGCGTGCCTTGATCTCTGCCAAAAGGTCCAGCCTCGGGTCAGCCTGATTGTTGCGGGCGTCACCCAGCACAATCACGGTGGTCGCGCTGTTCACCTCCGAGAGGGCCAGCTCGGAAAAGTCCTGCAACGCCCGGCCGTAGTCGGTCGCGCCCCCGTATTTCAGGTTCACCCTTTCAATGGCTTCTTCAACTGGCAACGTGGCGAACAGGTCACTCACTTCACCAAGTGCTGCCGAAAAGGCAAAGCTTCGGGTACGCGGTAACACGTCCTGCAGTGCATAGAGAAACATCAGCAAGAACTTGGCGTAGGCTGCTACTGAACCACTGACGTCGCAGATCGCCATGATCTGAGGACGTTTTCGCTCGATTTTGCGCCAGCGCGGATGAAAAGGGATGCCGTCGGTGGGGATGGCCCGGCGCACCGTCTCCCCGACATGCAGTTTGCCCCGACGATAGCGACGCCTGCGGCGGCCATGCCGTGCAGCGAGTTTGCGCGCCATGCGGTCCATCAGTCGTTTGAGCCGGGCCATCTGGCTGTGATCCACGTTGCCGAGTTTCAGTTTTGACAGGGATTCGTCCAGCAGGTCCTCGGTGGCCGCACTCGCATGAATCAGATAGGCGCGCTCAACCCGATCACGCACCCGTTCACGCAGCTGCTCGCGAAGGGCCTGAACTGCCTCAAAGGCGGCCGGCTCGCTTTGCTCAAATTCAATCGCCGCCTCGCGCAGCGCTTCGTCACCCAGTGCGTCCAGTATCTTGCGCACGTACTGGCCGCGCTGGGTAAACAGTGAAATCTCCTCGACCTTGGCGTCTGCCGCGGCGGTTTCGATGGCCACGGACAGCGCGGTTTCGTCTTGTGATTCGAGGGCGTCAAAGAGTGCATTGCCGCGCAGGCCTTCCAGGGGATCCTCGCCCTGTGTGGCCGGGTCTGTCTGGGGAGGCTGCTCAGATGGGTCTGTTGAAGACCCCTCCGGATTGGCATCTGACTGACCCCCCGCGGGTGGGCGTTCGGGCACGGGCTGAAAATAGTCTTCGAATGCCGCCTCAAAGACGCTCAACTCATGTCGAGATTTTGCCAATGCCGCCGCGAGACCGTTTTTGAGCAGGGAGCGGTTCTGGTATCCCACGAGTTCGGCAACCTCGATGGCGTCGAGGGTGTCGGCGGGAGACACCGGAATCTTTTTTCCTCGGAGGTACTGTACGAAGGCCAGCAGCTGATCACTGCTGGTTGCAGCGCGCGCCGACTGTGGAGCGTCCACTGACACCGTCAGCCCGCCGCGGCAGCCATCAGCTTGGGCAGTTGCCCCTCGGCGATCTGAATGTCTTCCTCGTACTTGAGCAGCACGTTGAGGGTGTCCTGAACCAGCGGCCCATCCAGATCTTTGGCATGAAGCAACACCAGACTTTTGGCCCAATCTACGGTCTCCGAGATAGCCGGCGCTTTTTTCAGATCCAGAGAGCGGATGGCGTGCACAAAGCGCACCAATTGATCGGTCATCGATTGCGCGAGATCCGGTACCCGGCTGGCGACGATGCGCGCCTCGAGCTCGACCGAGGGGAAAGGGATGTGCAGATGCAGACATCGCCGCTTCAGCGCGTCGGACAAGTCGCGGGTGTCGTTACTCGTCAGGAAAACCAGGGGTTTGGAGTGCGCCTGAATGGTACCGAGTTCCGGTATCGAAACTTGGAAGTCTGACAGCACTTCCAGAAGTAGCGACTCAAACTCAAAGTCGGCTTTGTCGATTTCATCGATGAGCAATACGCCGCCGTTATCTGCTTCCATCGCCTTTAGCAGCGGGCGCGATTCCAAAAAGGCTTCGGAATAGAATACATCGCCAAACTCATGCAACCGGCTCATGGACTCGTTGAGCCCCTTCGCGCCATCGAGCACATCTCCCAGCTGTTCTTTCAGTAGCTGGGTGTACAAGAGCTGTTTGCCATATTTCCACTCGTAGAGTGCTTTGCTCTCGTCCAGTCCTTCATAGCACTGCAATCTCACCAACGGACGGTCAACGACCATCGCGCAGGTCTTGGCTAGCTCGGTTTTGCCCACGCCCGGCGGACCTTCGATCAACACCGGCTTTTCGAGCGCGGCGGCCAGACGCACAACGGTGGCGATGCGGGTCGTGCAGATATACCCCGCTGATCCGAAAGCCTGCTGGATCGCATCGATATCGCTCAGAGCGGGGTAGTGGGTATCAGACAAGGGATTCTCTCAATGTGATTTAAAGGGGAGGGGGACTGGCGCTCACCCGCCGGTCGCATTCATAAAGCGCACGATCTGAGGTTCTTCGGGCTGGTCAAAGACATGGCGCTCGGGCTTAATGCTGAGGCTTTCAAGAATAGCGCTTTTAATCTCTTCATCCGTGCTACCTGCGCGTAGCAGTCCTCTGAGGTCGATGGACTCCTCGTTGCCCAGGCACATCAGCAGCCGGCCCTCGGCACTGATTCTCAAACGGTTGCACTGGGCGCAAAAGTTCTGACTGTGGGGCGAAATAAAGCCCACCTGTGTCTGTGAACCAGCAATCAAAAAGTCCCGCGCGGGCCCGGCGGTATCCGAGGCGGTCATGGGCACCAGCGAAAAATGCTCGGCCAATTCCTGCTGTAGCGTGTCGGACGATACGTAGGCCAGGGGCTTGCCGCCCACATTGACCTGCCCAAGGGGCATCTCCTCGATGAAGGCAATATGGACGCCTTTTTCCAGCGCGTAGTGGGTGAGTGGCACCACCTCATCGCGATTCAGGCCATCGAGGATCACCGCATTCAGCCGGATACGATCGAACCCGCATTCCACGGCGCGATCGATGCCTTGCAATACCGTGTCGAGATCACCGATGCGGGTGATGGTTTTGAAACGGTCGGCGTGCAAGCTGTCGAGGCTGATGTTGATGGCGTTAACGCCAGCGTTGCGGAGCGCGGGCCCTGAGTCGGCAAGCTGACTGCCATTGGTGGTCAGCGCCAGCGTGTCGAGGCCCGCGAGGGCGCCGAGCCCTTCGAACAGTTCATGCACGCCGCGTCGGATCAGCGGTTCACCGCCGGTAACGCGGATTTTGCGCACGCCCAACTCGGTAAACAGGCGCGCAGTTCTGAGCAGTTCCTCGATGGTCAGTACCTCGGACCGAGGCAGAAACTCCATGGTCTCTGCCATGCAGTACTGACATCGGAAATCACAGCGGTCTGTCACGGACAGACGCAGGTAAGAAATCCGGCGATCGAAGCGGTCGATCAGCTGTGTCGGGCGATCAAAGGACATCAAGGGAGTTTACACAAGGGCGCGGGTTGGGGAGCATACAGCAGATGAACAGTATGACCTATCTGGACCCCAGAAAAACCATATGGCCCGGGCTACTCACGGCGGCGATGCTGGCATGGTTGATGCAGTCAGCCGGGCAGGCACCGTCGATCACGATCACTGCGGTCGTCGCCTGGCTGTGTATGGCTTGGTGGATCTTCGAGCCCATACCCATCCCTGTGACCTCCCTTTTGCCGATGGCGGTCTTTCCGGTCACCGGCGTATTGACTGCGGAGCAGGTAGGCGCCTCAGTCGGTTCGCCGCTGATTATTCTGCTGATGGGTGGTTTTCTGCTGTCCCGGGGCATGGAGAGCACGGGGGCCCATCACCGCGTGGCCCTCACGGTGGTCAATCTGGTCGGTGGCCAGCGACCGCATCGGCTTGTGCTGGGGTTCATGTTGGCCGGCGCGCTACTGAGCATGTGGATCTCTAATACCGCCTCAGCGCTGATGTTGATGCCAGTCGCTTTAGCCGTGCTGGCGTCCTGCTCTGACCGGACTCAACTAGCCGCACCGCTACTACTGGGTCTGGCCTGGTCCTGCAGTATCGGGGGCTTGGGAACGCCTATCGGCACGCCACCCAACCTTATTTTTATGCAGGTCTATGCAGAAAATACCGGCCAGACGATCAGCTTTAGTGAGTGGATGTCCTGGGGGGTGCCAGTCGTCGTGTTGCTGTTGCCTTTGGCATGGTGGTGGGTCACGCGCGCTTTGCCCCGGGAAATCGGCATCTCGCTGCCCGAAGTGGGGCCCTGGCGCAGCGCCGAAAGACGGGTGCTCATCATCTTCGCGCTGACCGCGCTCGCTTGGATCACCCGGGCCGAGCCGTTTGGTGGTTGGCAGGCGTGGTTCGGTTTGCCTAACGCCAATGATGCCTCGGTGGCCTTACTGGCCGTGTTGGTACTCTTCATCGCGCGCGACAATCAGGGGGAGCCATTGATCGAATGGCAGCAGGCGAGCCAGATTCCCTGGGGCGTGCTGTTGCTCTTTGGCGGCGGCATTTGTCTTGCCAGAGCCTTCGTGGCGTCCGGCCTCAGTGCTCAAGTGGGTGACGCGCTGACATCGGTCGCGGCGTTGCCTGTCTATCTGATGATGCTGCTGCTGGCTTTGGCGGTGACCTTTTTGACCGAGGCGACCTCCAATACCGCGACCACTGCACTGTTGCTTCCCGTGCTAGCCGCCGTAGCGCTTGCCGTTGAACTCGATCCACTGTGGCTGATGGTGCCAGCCGCAATGAGTGCCAGCTGCGCCTTTATGTTGCCGGTGGCAACAGCACCCAACGCGGTGGTGTTTGGTAGCGGCGAGCTGCCGATTCAACGGATGGTCAGAGAGGGATTCGTGTTGAACCTGATCGGGGCTGTGGTGATCGCCACGGTCGCATGGGGAATGCTGGCCTAGCGAGTTGGTGGTCTGATTGCCCAAGGCATCAGGGTATCGAATCGTGCGCCATACAGCCGCATGGCGCACGAGTATCAGTGGCCCTTAAAGCAGGGCCATCATGGTCTCCGCGGAACTGACGTCGACGCCTGGACCTTCCTCGATATTGAGGTGGGTCACCTTGCCGTCCTCTACGATCATCGCAAACCGCTGGCTGCGGGTTCCCAGACCAAATCCGGAGCCGTCCAGCTCGAGGCCCAAGGCGGCAGTCAGTTCGCCATTACCGTCGGCGAGCATGACGATTTCGTCGGCATTTTGCGCCTTGCCCCACGCGCCCATGACAAAGGCGTCGTTGACGGACATGCAGACAATGCTGTCGACACCCTTGTTCTTGATGGTGTCAGCATTGACGACGTAACCGGGTAGGTGGGTCATTGAGCAGCCCGGGGTGAAGGCACCGGGTACGGCAAACAGCAGGACTTTCTTCCCGTTGAACAAATCTGAGGTTGAGACTGGGCCGGGACCTTCGTCTCCCATGACGGATAGTGTGCAGCTTGGGATGCAATCCCCTACGGCAATAGTCATATCAAATACTCCTAATCAAAGTGAACAACCAGCCCGCTAGATGTGTTGGCGCGGGCGATGACGACCCGGAATAGTAACTCATGACGCCTGCGTATCGAGCAGTCTGGCATCGATTAATTCGCACTCCCGATAAAAGTCAGTCTGTTGCTCACCGAGATACGGCGCGCAGTGAGAGAGCACCTGAAGCACAGCGCGATGGATGGTTTGCTGGGGCGTTTGGGGCGACCCGGTCAGTTGCTCAAAGCTCAACCAGTACATCAGCGTTATCGCCATGCTGTCCGCGACATGATCTAGCCGCTGCGGGTGAGCGCCGATTTCCACGGACGCCAGAAGCGTCGTCGCGAGTTGCTTGGTGGTCTGGCGTTTGAGTGACAGCAGCCGCGTCATGCCCCGGTCGATTTCCGGGTAGCGCTGCATGAGATCGCTCTGGTTCAAATACAGAAAGCGGTATTGGTACATCGCCTCCATCAACACTGTCAAAAACAACCAGCTTCGCTCCAGCGGATTGCTATCCTCCAGGAAGGCATCTTCCAGGATGGGCGCCGCCAGCATGCCCGCGAGTTCCCGGTAACAGCGGGAGAACAGCGACGAGAGAATGCCGTCTTTACCTTTGTAGTGGTAATAGAGATTGCCGGGGCTGATATCCAGCTCAAGTGCAATGTCACTGGCTGTGACATTGCGCTCCCCGCGCTCATTGAAGAGCTCGGTGGCGACGACCAGAATGCGTTCCGCGGTTTTCATGGGACGTCAGTGTACCGCGCCGGGACGGCGCGTGATGCGCGGCGCGCTGCAGGCCCGGCTGCCCGATGAGAGGGATTCCCGGCGCCTCGGTGAATCAGCGCCAGGTTTTACGGGGTCCCATCGCGCCGCGTTGAAAACGAACACCCATAAAAAAGGGGAGCAACGCTCCCCCGAAAAAACGGACACTAAAAGGTGGGTTTAGGCAGCTTTACCAAACTTGGTCTTCAGATCGTCAAAGCGGGACTTTGCCTTTTTCATCTGTGCTTCCAGCTTGGAGCGATCAGCCAGTGAGTCGAGCTCCAGATCTGCCAGCGCCTTCAGCGCCTCTTTCTCGACAGCCGTGCCACGCTTAACCAATGACTTGTAGAGATCCTCGGCCTGCTTGCGACGCTCGCTGAGGCGAGTTTGTGCCTCGTCTACTTGCTCCTGCAGACTGGCGAACTGCTCCAGTACCTGATCGTAGGCCTTGCCGTATACGCCCAGGCCTGCGAGCAACGCGTTGCGGCCGGTATCGATGGCCTTGGGTCGCGCTCGGGTTTTGGCTTTGGTGCTGGCCTTGGCCTTGGTTTTAGCGGCCGGCTTTTTCTTCGCTGGGGCCTTTTTGGCCTTGGCGGGGGCTTTCTTTACCGCAGCTTTCTTCGCTGCAGCCTTGGGTGCTGCTTTGGTTTTGGCTTCTGCCATGATATTTCTCCTTGTTGAGGTGTGTTGAATTCGAGGTGCAGTGTGGCGTCGAAAATTAGAATCTGCCCTCTAAAAACCCGAGGGGCCGCGGCAATTTTTCACAGGTTAAAATAATATGGCATAGTAGCTGCCAATTTAATGGGTGTTCACGAAGTGCCAGCGATGAGAACAGGGTTAAAAGTAGCGGCCGTCCTCGCCGCCTTATTCGTGGTGGCTGGCCTGGTATTACTGCGCGACGGCGAGCGCATCATCCCTCAGGGCGAGGGGAAGATTGAACTGGGAGCGGGTGTGTTCGAGGCATTTCCTCTGCCTAGTTATGCGGCCGCCACAGTCAGTGATGACTACAAAAGTTATTTCATCGAGGTCGAGCCCGGGATCAAGATCCATGTGCTTGAGATCGGTCAGGGGTACCCGATCTACCTCCAACATGGGAATCCGACAACGGGTTTGCTGTATCGAAAGGTCGCGCAATCGCTGCCCTTGGATCGTGTTAGAGCCATTATGCCGACCATGGTGGGACTCGGTTTCTCCACCAAGATCCCGGCAAGCGAACACACCCTCGATAACCACATCCGGTGGATGAACGGTGTGTTGACCACACTCAATCTGACAGAGGCGGTCTACGTGGGTCAGGATTGGGGTGGGCCCGTGGGAATGGGTGCCTTGTCGCTCTCACCCGGGGTGCTGAAAGGCGCTGTGATCATGAACACAGGGTTTAGCGCCCCCCGTGCCCCCATGGATCTGAGCAGCGCCCATGCGCTGGTAAAAACGCCGTTGGTTGGGGAACTGCTGGTCGAGGCGCTGTCTTCCGTGTTTTTCACGCGTCTGGCACAGGTGCAGGGTGATCCGGCTTCGATGCCGCCGGAGGTCATGGATCTTTATCGACGTCCCCTCGAGGACAGCGGCAATGGCAAAGCGACGCTGGCGCTCATGCGAATGGTGGCAGATGGGCCTGACCATGCCAGTGCGCCTTCGCTACGGAAGATTGAGCGCTACGTGGAGGGGTTGGATATTCCGGCAGAGCTGGTCTGGGGCATGAACGACCCCATTTTGGCCAAGGGGCTGCCCGTTATGCAGGGACTGTTTCCAGCCGCACATGTCACCGAGACCGAGGCGGGACATTTTCTGCAGGAGGAGGTGCCTGAGACGATTGCAGCAGCTGTAGTGCGTATTGTTGAAAGGGCGCAGAAAAACTGAACAAAGCCTATGCAAAAGCCGTTTGGTAGCTTTGCACACTAGGCCAAATATCTTTGCGACGCGTAAAGCGATAAAATCTTGCCCCCAAAACTCACCTACACCAGAAGTAGTGGTTCACTGATGACTGACAACAGCGTCAAAAGCAGCCGTTTTTCCCGCCGCCGATTGTTCGGCTCGGCGGTGTTTACGACTGCCGGTTTGGCGGTCTGTTTTGTGGTGCTGGTGGGTAAGCCGCAAACCCAGCCGACCCAATTTCCGGAACCGCGCCGCCCATTGGTGGACGTCATCCTGGCCGCGCCTGCCGACCACAGCATCTCGGTTCGCACGCAGGGTACCGTCGAGCCGGTAAGGCGTGTCGGATTAGTTGCGCAGGTCAGTGGAAAAGTAGAGAGCGTGAGTGATCGATTCCTCGACGGGCGTTTCTTCAAGGCGGGGGACATCCTGCTGCAACTCGAACAAGCGGATTATGAGTTTGCCATCGTCAGAGCCCGTGCTCAGGAGGCTGCCGCCGCACAACGCGTCGCAGAGGAGCGAGGCCGTAACCTGCAGGCGCAGCGAGAGTGGCGCGAGCTGGGTACCAGCGAGGCGAACGAGCTGTTTTTGCGCAAGCCGCAACTCCGCGCCGCCGAGGCTTCGCTCGCCGCAGCTCAGGCAGATGTGGCCGCGGCCGAACTAGCATTGGAACGGACAACGGTGCGTGCTCCGTTTGACGGCCGACTGGAGAAGAAGTCGGTTGACCTTGGTCAGTTCGTCGCGCCCGGTACCGCGTTGGCACAGATTTACGCGACAGAGCGAGTCGAGGTGCATCTGCCGATCAGTGACTCTCAGCTCGCACTACTAGAACTGCCGCTGTTTGAAACAGCCGTCGAGGCCTACCCAGAGGTGGTCTTGAGCGCGCGGTTCGGCGGTGAGCGCTGGCAGTGGCCGGGCAAAATTGCCCGCGTTGAAGCCAGCATCGATCGCGACAGCCGCGTCACCTTTGCGATTGCGGAAGTGAGCAATCCGTTTGGGGAGAGCGGTTCACAAAGACCACCGCTGACGCCAGGTTTGTTCGTGGAGGCGAGCATTAGCGGCAAACCGATTCAGCAATCGGTTGAATTACCCGCTACTGCTTTGCGCGGTGACAACACCGTGCTTCTGGTGAACGAAAACAGCCGACTGGAACGACTACCGGTCGAGTTGCTCAGACGCGAGCAGCAGCGGGTCTGGGTGCGTGGTATCAGCGCTGGAGCGCAGGTCGTTGCGGAGCAGAGCAGCCTTTTGGCAGCCGGTGCCGCGATCGAGGTGGCAGCGGTGAGGCCAACCAGTGGCTGACAAACCGGGTCTTCTAGGCTGGTTCATCTCCAATCCGATCGCAGCAAACCTCCTGATGGTGGTGTTGGTGATCGGCGGGCTCTACAACATTCCGGGCCTCGACAAGCAGTTCTTCCCTACACCCGTTGTCGATCGCATCAGCATTGCTATGCCGTTTCCTGGGGCCAGTCCGAGAGAGGTGGAAGAGCAGATTTGTGTGCGGATCGAGGAGGCGATTCACGACCTCGACGGTATCAAGGAGATCCGCTCGACCGCTTCTGATGGTATGGGGCAGGTGAGTGTTGAGGCGCTGACTGGCTATCCCACTCAGCGACTGACCAACGAGATTAAAACCCGGGTCGATGCAATTACCACTTTCCCGACCGACGCCGAGCGCCCCGTGGTGACCGAGCTCATCTACCGCCATATGCTGGGCATCGTGCAGTTAGCCGGTGAGCTTGATGAATGGGAGCTCAAAGAGCTCGGCGAGACGCTGCGCGACGACTTGGCCCGCCAGCCTTGGATTTCGGTTGTAGATCTGGTGTCGCCGCGCCGATACGAGGTGTCGGTCAATGTGTCGGAGCTGGATCTCCGGCGCCACAACCTGTCCTTCGACGATGTGGTCCGCGCGATTCAGTCTGCCTCACTGAATTTGCCCGCCGGTGCGATCAAAGGCACCGATGGTGACATCCGCGTGCAAACCCGGGGTCAGGCCTACTATCGGGAGGACTTCGAGCGCATCGTATTGTTGACCGCCAGAGATGGTACCCAGATATATCTCGGCGAGGTTGCCACTATTGACGACGGTTTTGAGGATGTTGACACCCTCAGTCGTTTCGATGGTATGCCCGGGCACGGGTTGTATGCGTATGTCACCACCAACCCTGATGTGGTGCAGTCCTCTCGGGTCATCAATGAGTGGGTGGCCAAGCAGACCCCAAACTTACCTGAAGGGGCCACCCTGTCTTTTTGGCGTGACGCGGCGGTGCCGTTTAAGGGGCGTGTCGAGACGCTGCTTAAGAACGGCTTGGGTGGTCTGCTGTTGGTGTTTTTGGTGTTGGTGCTGTTCCTGAGACCGGCTGTGGCAGTGTGGGTTTCCGTGGGTATTGCCGTTGCCTTTCTCGGCGCATTTTTCTTACTCCCGTATACCGACGTCGGACTCAACATGATTTCTCTGTTTGCCTTCCTGCTGGTGCTGGGCATTGTGGTCGATGATGCCATCATCGTCGGTGAGTCCATTCACACCGTACAGACCAGAGGCGTGGAGGGTGAGTCGGCGGCCTTTTGGGGCGTCCGGGAAGTGTTTAAGCCGGTGCTGTTCGCGGTGATCAGCACGATGGTGTTCTTTGCGCCCATGATGTTCATGCCGGGAGAGTGGGCGCACGCGGCCAAGGGGATTCCGGTTGTGGTCCTGTTGGTGCTGATGTTTTCGCTGGTTGAGTGTTTGTGGATTCTGCCGGCGCATCTCTCACGACTGGGCCCCGAGCAGCCCGCGACAACGCCACTGTTAAAACGACTCGAGGATTGGCGACATCGATGCGCGGAAGGGTTGGTTTCCTTCGCGCGCACCCGTTACCGGCCGTTTCTACAGTGGGCACTGCAGCATCATATGCTGGTGGCGGGCTTCTTTCTGGTCATGCTCAGTTTGAGCATCGCCTTCTATGGTGGCGGTTGGCTGAGATCCGCTTTTTTTCCGCGCATCAATTCCGACTTTGTCGAGGCGAAAATTGTCATGCCCGAGGGTGGCTCTTTTTCGCAGTCAGAGCTGGTGATGCGGCGTGTTGTGGATGCTGCCGAAGCCCTGAAGACAGAGTGGAACCACCGCCCTGAGTATGAGGATGCCCCGGCTATCGGCAGCATTTTAGGCCGTGCCAATGACAACGAAGTAGAGGTGGTGATTGCCACCGTCAGCGAGGGGGTGGACACCGAGGCCTTTGCCCTTGAACTCAGGTCGGATTCAGGTTCGCTTAGTGAAGCCAAAGAAGTGCGCATGGATTACACCATCCGTGATCCAGGCAAACCCATCAGGCTCGTGCTCGCCTCGCGCAAGGTTGAGGACTTAGAGGCGATGGCCGGGGATGTGCGAGAGGCGCTGCTCTCCTACCCCGGCGTTTTTGACGTTTCTGACAGTTTCGATAGCCCCCGGGATGAGCTGGTGCTGGAGTTAAAGCCGGCGGCGGAGACATTGGGCGTTGGCCTGGCGGATGTGGCGCGACAAGTGCGGCAGGCGTTTTATGGCGCAGAAGCGCAGCGTATTCCTAGAGGGCGAGAAGACGTCAAGGTCATGGTGCGTTATCCCGAGATAGAGCGGCTCGCTATCGCCAATTTGAATGATATGTATATCCGTACGCCCGGTGGCGGTGAGGTGCCTTTTGAGGCCGTAGCCACCTATCGGGTTGAGGCCGGGTATCAAAAATTGGAACGACTCGATCGCCTGCGTACGTTGGAAGTGGAGGCAGACGTTGAAGCGAACGGCCCGCCGCCGCGCGCGATTGTGCAGTCGGTGTTCCGCGATTATTTGCCTAAGTGGCAACAGCAATACCCCGACTTGTTTGTGAACCTCGATGGGGAATTGCAGGAAGAAATCGAATTCCGCGAGGCCACCGTGCGGCTGATGGCACTCGCCATGATGGTGATCTATGCCCTGATGGCGGTCGCTTTCCGATCGTACTGGCAGCCGCTGTTGATTTTGACTGCCGTACCGTTCGGACTCATGGGCGCCATTTTTGGTCACATGATTCTGGGCTGGCAGGTCAGCATGTTTTCCATCATGGGGGTGACCGCGTGCGCAGGTGTCGTAGTCAACGACAATCTGGTGCTCATTGATCGCATCAATCGCCTTCGAGAGGAGGGTATGGAATTGGTGACGGCACTTCTGCAGGCGGGCGAGGACCGCTTCCGGCCTATTATTCTGACCTCACTGACTACCTTCGTCGGCTTGCTGCCCATCATGTCCGAGACGAGCGTTCAGGCGCAGTTTCTGATACCCATGGTGACATCTCTGTCTTTTGGCGTGCTGTTCGCGACGGGTGTCACGCTGGTGCTGGTGCCGGCGCTGTACTTGATCGCGGAGGACGCGCGGGCTTTGCGAGCGAGATGGCTTGGCGGCAAAGACGACTCGCCGGCGTTATCGAACCCTGCCAGCTGACTTTTAAAGGTTCCCTCGCGGGGTTCAGCCGCTCTTAGGACCCGCGGCCACAATCGCCTCGCTGACGTCAAAGTGGGTAATATTTTCGAGGAACAGCGCCGCCAGTTGGCTCGCCTGCTCTTCGTAGGCCTCGTCATTACCCCAGCCCGCTTTGGGATCGACATATTGGTCATCCACACCCGG
>CBFHIW010000007.1:0-58632 GCA_965656065.1 Luminiphilus sp.
CATAATATGGGTTTTCTCTCACGGGAAGTGGCTACCCAATGGGGAGAAGGTCAACTACATACGTACTTAGTGGGGGGGTCGTTTTCACTATCGTAAAGCGGAAGGTAATACACCTTACCTTCTAGACTGCATTGAACGAGGTTGGCAACATCTTCCGCCGTAGGCTTAGGATCAGTCGCCGCCTGTCGTACGATGATAATTTTTCCATCCATAATCGCGCTTAAAGCTGGCGTGGGTGATGCCGAATCGAACTCGCTAAAGGTATAACCATCGACAACCAAGTCTCCAGCCACTGCAGAGGATTCCTGAGTAATCTTCACACGGAGAGCGCTGGCATTTGCGGATATCGCTGATATCGAGCCATTAACGGTTATGCTTGGGTTATCACCAACCTCACCCTCGAGAGTAAAAGTTGAGCCTAATACCGATTCGAGGTTTCCATTAATGGTTAGCGCGCCCACACTTGCAGTATCATTCTCGTAATCAAAGTTTCCAACACTACCATTTACCACCTGAATATCAGAATTGATAGTAAGGCTTTCACCCGCATCGCCGGAGGCATAAAGATGACTTAATCGATCAATGACAAACTCCTCATCAAAAGTGACTGAGCCAGCACGGAGGCTTAAAGAGGACAAATTATTGAGCCTAGCCTCAATTGCCGAGATCTCTAGGGCGGTGTTCTCAGCACCCAATATCAGCCCGGAGTGGAGCAGCTCAAAAGCTTTGCTGACATTAGGCCCAATTTTTAAGCACGATGGAGGGCCGTCCGGCTGACCGTTACATGTGAATCTATTGGTGCCTAACTTGCCCAAAAATAGACCATGACTATTGATCAAGCTCATCGCCGTTGCCGTATTGCTAAGAACTGTGTTGCCAACGAAAACAAAATTGCTCCAAGTCGCAGCAAGCCCAATGTTGCCACCTATTATTTGAGTATAAGCTCCAAGAAAATACGACTGCCCGGTAACGTTCACCGCTGTTCCTGTGCCACCATCCACACGAATGTAACCAATCAAACTGAGAACACCACCGTTTCTAACCTCGATAGCGGCACTTGCATTGGAGGGCCCGGTGTTGCTAATTTTTAAATTATGAAGTGGCGAAGCGATCGTGACATGCTGATTGTCCACAGTGATACGATTGCAATCGCCTCCTGCTGCCACTACCAGCTCACCACCTAATCCTCTTGCACCCTCGATGGCCCGTTGCAGCGCCTCCGGGTCGCCTACGCAATCGACTGTAAGGTCCTGCGAGGGCGCATTAATTCGCTCAACCAGCGCCTCGAGCTTAAGATCCAGATAATCAAAGTTAGTGTTGATGTCCCGCGCTCTCGCTACTTGACCGTCAACAAAAGGAATTAGTTCCTCTGCAGCCTCTAACTGCTGCGAGATTAAAGCGCTGCCCAGAACGCAGAATAAGTACCAGCGCGCGGCGGCCCTAACACGAGGCCCCTTTCGGCTTATCTCCATATCTGTTCCAACCTGTTAGCCTTCAAATCTAGTTATTCTGTACGTCACGGTAGCTTACGCCGGATCAGTGCTAAGTACGCCCTGAAGGGCCTTTGCAGGCCAATCCGCGTGAGCCCACTCCAACCACAGCGCGGCGGCATTCAGGTAATGCGACGTTCGCGGCGAATGAACAAGATCGAAGGCGTGCTGGGCCCCCTCCAGCTAGGCATAGGCAACCGACTGTGCACTAACGGCGGACAGCTCTGCGACGAAGCGGCGCGCCTCTTCAACCCAGATAAGCGTATCGTGACTGCCCTGAATAACAAAAAAAGGCGGTGCCTCCTCGCTCACCCAACTGATCGGTGACGCCCGTTCCCACAATAAAGCGAATCCCAGGCCTCTATAGGAGAGGCACCCAGGGCATCTGGCACATTGATAAATGCGTCAGGGGACATGGCCGTCTTCACGAGAGCACTGGAACGAGTGACCTCGCAGAGGCGGAGAGGTACCTGATTCGACGATTGGACGAACTGCGCAAGGCGAGTGTCTACGGCATTCGGGTTGAGCGCACGTTTCGGCAGGCAGCCACCCGGTTTCTGCTGGATTACCAGCACAAGCGCAGTATTGGCCGCTACGCCCAGTCCCTGAAAATTCTGGACCCGTTCATCGGTGATTTACCGTTGCGCCAGGTCCACCAGGGCACGCTGGAGTCCTTTATCCGGCATCGTCGTAAGCAGGGGATGCAAGCCAACACCATCAACCGGGATCTGGCGGTGGTGCGGCGAATTCTGACTCTGGCCGCCCGCTTGTGGCGAGATGAGTCGGGTTTGACCTGGCTTGAAACCGCCCCCCTGCTGCAAATGCTCGACTGTGACGATGCCCGCAAGCCGTATCCCCTGTCGTGGGACGAGCAGGCGCGCTTGTTTGCGCGGTTGCCGGGTCACTTGAGGGATATGGCGTTGTTCAAGGTCAACACCGGAACACGGGAGCAAGAGGTGGTGGGATTGCGGTGGGATTGGGAGGTACCGATACCCGAACTGCAAACTAGCGTGTTCGTTGTCCCGGGCGACGGTGTAAAGAATGGAGAAGATCGTCTGGTGTTGTTGAATGGCGAGGCGCGGGCGGTGATCAGCCGTCAGCGCGGCAGTAGCCCGGAATACGTGTTCACCCATTCAAAGGGTAAGCCGGTGGACCGGATCAACACCAAGGCTTGGCGCAGAGCCCGAGAGGAGGCTGGGTTACCGCAGGTCCGGGTCCATGATCTGAAGCACACCTTCGGTCGCCGGTTGCGGGCCAGGGGCGTGAGTCATGAAACGCGGCAGGTACTCCTGGGCCACAAGAACGGTCAGATCACGACGCACTACTCCGCCGCTGAAATCGGGGAACTGATCGAAGCGGTGGAGAAAGTGAGCTGGTCTGGCAGGTCGGCGCCGACCCTGACCTTGATCAAAAATGAAAACTCCCGCAAATCTCCCGCAATCGGGAGAAGGGAGAACCGCAAAGCGGTTTGAGCTTTGCCTAAGCTGCTGTTTTTGAAGGAAGAAAATGGTAGCTACGGGTGGACTTGAACCACCGACCCCAGCATTATGAATGCTGTGCTCTAACCAGCTGAGCTACGTAGCCACATAAGGAAATCTGTGAGGCGCGCGATTCTGCAAAACTCCGTGATTGAAGTCAACCAGTCAGCCCTCCTAGCTCCCCTTGATGACTGGAACCGCTTGCTAACCGGATAGACAGCCCCCATGAGTGACGAACACAGCGACCCCTACGCCGACTTACAGGACCGGCTCGCGAAGACCACTGACGAGGCGCGGGCCGAGGCGGTTGCCAAGCGGCATGCGCGCGGGGGCCGCACTGCGCGGGAAAACCTCGCGGATCTTACCGATGGGGGGGCTTTTTCGGAGTACGGTCAGTTGGCCGTTGCCGCCCAGCGCACGCGGCGTGAGGGTGACGCGCTATATGCCGAGACGGCCGCGGATGCGGTGATCACGGCGGTCGGCGCTGTCAACGCTGAGCTGTTTCCCAGTGAGCAGAGCCAAACAGCGCTGATCATCAATGATTACTCGGTGTTGGCGGGCACCCAGGGATATTTTCATCACCGCAAAATTGACCGGCTGTTGGAGATCGCCGAGCAGGATAACTTGCCCATCGTCATGTACACCGAAGGCGGTGGTGGTCGGCCGGGTGATACCGATGTGCTGGTATCGATGGCGGGACTGAACGTGCCCACCTTTCATCGCTGGGCGGCATTGGCAGGGCGGGTACCCCGCATAGCTGTGAATCACGGTTACTGCTTTGCTGGCAACGCGGCGCTGTTCGGCGCTGCGGATCTTCGAATTGCCACCGAGGCGAGCTGTATCGGTATGGCGGGTCCGGCCATGATTGAGGGCGGTGGCCTGGGCACCTGGAAGCCACAGGACATTGGCCCGGTTTCGGTGCATCGCGAAAACGGGGTGGTGGATATTGTGGTCGCCAATGAGGCTGAGGCGACCGAGGTCGCCAAACGAGTCCTTGCCTGTGTGCAGGGTTCGCTGTCGGATTGGCAAACTGCCGATCAGTCAGAGTTGGCCGCATTGATGCCCACCAACCGCCGTTATGCCTTCGACGTGCGCAAGATTATCCGGCATCTCTTCGATACGGAGTCCTTCATCGAGACGCGACCGGATATGGGGCGCGCGATTGTCACGGGGCTCGCCCGAGTCGAGGGTGGTGCCGTTGCGGTGCTCGCGAGTGACTGTCGTCACCTCGGCGGCGCGATTGACGGTGAGTCTGCGCTCAAGGCAACGGCCCTTTATCAGCTGGCGGAAAGATGGCGACTGCCGGTGGTGTCGCTGATCGATACGCCCGGATTTATGGTGGGGCCTGAAAGTGAGGCCGAGGGAGCACCGCGATTGATGTCCGATCTCTTTATTGCGGGATCAACGCTCACTCAACCGATCGTCGCGATTTTTTTGCGGCGCGCTTATGGCTTGGGCGCCATGGCCATGACAGGCGGCTCATTTGAGGTGCCGCGTTATTCGGTGAGTTGGCCGCAAGGTGAGTTTGGTGCCATGGGCTTGGAGGGGGCCGTTCATCTGGGCTTTCGTCAGGAGCTCGCCGAGGCGCCGGATGAGGCAGCGCGTCAGGCCTTATATGACAAGTTACTCGCCGAGATGTATGACAAAGGGCGTGCGGTGGAGGCCGCCAGCTATCTCGAGATTGACGCAGTCATTCAGCCTGAGGAGACGCGGGCCACGATCAGCCGCGCGCTTGCTGCAGGTTAGGTCAGACGTTGAAGCGGAAGTGGATGACATCACCATCCGCCACCACATATTCCTTGCCTTCCAGCCGCCAGCGGCCGGCATCTTTGGCGCCTTGCTCACCGCGATGGCCAACGTAATCCTCGTAACCGATTACCTCGGCGCGAATAAAGCCTTTTTGGAAGTCGGTATGAATCACGGCAGCGGCCTCTGGCGCGGTGGCGCCCACGCGAAAGGTCCAGGCGCGCACTTCCTTGGGGCCTGCGGTGAAGTAGGTTTGCAGGTTCAGTAGTTCGTATCCTGCACGGATCACCCGATTCAATCCCGGTTCTTCCATACCCATCTCGGCGAGGAAATCGATCTTTTCCTCCTCGTCGAGTTCAATAATCTCGGACTCGAGCTTGTTGCAGATCACCACAACGCCGGCATTCTCTGCAGCGGCGTGAGCCTGAACCGCTTCCAGATGGGGGTTACCCTCAAAGCCATCCTCCGCCACGTTGGCGATATACATTGTCGGCTTGGTGGTTAATAGGTGCAGCGTTTTGACGCGCGCCCAATCATTGTCATCGAGCGTTAGTGCACGAACCGGCTGCGCCTCGTTCAGCTGGGGTAACAGCTTGTCTTCGAGAAGCGCTTTGAGTGCAACCGCTTCCTTGTCGCCGCTCTTGGCTGTGCGCACCACTTTAGCGAGCTGCTTCTCACAGGACTCCAAATCCGCCAGCGCAAGCTCCGTGTTGATCGTCTCAATGTCCGCCAGCGGGTCAATTTTGTTGGAGACGTGAATGACGTTCGGATCCTCGAAGCAACGCACAACATGGGCGATGGCATCGGTTTCCCGAATATTCGCCAGAAACTGGTTGCCAAGACCTTCGCCCTTCGAGGCGCCCGCGACCAACCCGGCGATATCGACAAATTCCATGGTCGCGGGAATGTTCCGCTCGGGGTTCACGAGGTCAGCGATTTGTCCCTGCCTCGGGTCGGGGATGGGTACGACACCGGTGTTGGGTTCAATCGTACAGAACGGAAAGTTCTCCGCGTCGATACCCGCTTGGGTCAGCGCGTTGAATAGCGTGGACTTACCGACGTTGGGTAAGCCGACGATGCCACATTGAATTCCCATGCCAATTAATCCTCTTGAGATGGTTTGGCGGCGTAGCTCTCGCTGTGGAGCGCCGTCATGGCCTTTACATCGTGACCGTCAAGGA
This sequence comes from Luminiphilus sp., assembly GCA_965656065.1. Taxonomy (GTDB): domain Bacteria; phylum Pseudomonadota; class Gammaproteobacteria; order Pseudomonadales; family Halieaceae; genus Luminiphilus. The sequence goes on from CBFHIW010000007.1 coordinate 5,896, forward strand.
GTAGTGGTAACGCACTGAGGGCTGCCTCAGTGCTGGCCTCAATGGCGGCCTGATCAGCGGCGGAGGCTTTGCTCAGCACCCAGCCAGACACTTTTTTGGCTGAGCCCGGGTGGCCAATGCCGATGCGCAATCGCCAGAAGTCGCGGTGGCCGCCGAGTGCAGGGATGATATCCCTGAGGCCGTTATGCCCCCCGTGTCCGCCGTCGTACTTAAATCGGGACTCGCCGGGCGGAATATCGAGCTCGTCGTGGGCAATCAGAATCGCGTCGGGTTCGATGCGGTAGTAGCGCGCCATGGCGGCGACTGATCGGCCACTGTCATTCATAAAGGTCTCGGGAATCAGCAGTCGCAGGTCGTGTCCAGCGACAGAGCCCCTAGCTGATTCGCCCACTGCGTTGCGGTCCGCGGCCAGCGTTAACCCGTATTGCGCGGCAAGACGGCGCACAAAAAAGGCACCGGCGTTATGCCGAGTGCCTTCGTATTGCGTGCCGGGATTGCCAAGCCCGACGATGAGTCGGATGGCAGACAAGGCCTAATCAGTCCTCGCTGCCTTCTCCGGCGTCATCAGAGGATGCCGCTTCAGCGTCACCACCTGAATCGCCATCGCCTTCCGCTTCACCTTCGCCGTTTGCTTCAGCGTCGACAGCTTCTTCTTTCGCGGCTCTTGGCGCAACCACAGAGGCAACGGTGAGGTCGTACTCTTCACCCTGCTCCAGCGCGGTAGAGGTGACGCCTTCAGGAAGCGTGATATCAGACAGGTGAACGATGCCGCCGAGCCCGACTTCTAGCATGTCGACTTCGAGATATTCCGGGAGATCTTTAGGCAGGCACTGAATTTCAATATCTGTCGCCTGCTTCTGAATCATGCCGCCCTCAAGTTTGACGCCAGCGCACTGCTCTTCGTTAATAAAGTGCAGCGGGACGTTCACCTTGATCGCCTGGTCCATACGGATGCGAAGGAAGTCGGCGTGCATGGGAAAGCCTTTGGCCGGATGGCGCTGGATATCCTTGATGATGGCGTTTTCCGATTCACCACCAACCTGCACTTCAAGAATGGAACTAAAGCAGGCTTCGTTTTCCAACATGTGCTCGAAATCCTTGCGGATCAGAGTCAGGCTTTGGGCGGGCTTATTCGCCCCATAGATGACGGCGGGCATTTTGCCCTCGAGACGACGCAGGCGGCGGCTCGCACCTTTCCCCGCGTCGGCTCGCGCCTCTGCAACAACAATAAAGTCAGACATGGTCTGGCTCCTTTTTTAGCACCACTTTGTCTGCGACCGACGCGGTGGTGGGCGGGTAAAACACTGCTTAAGACAAATCAAACAGTGCGCTAATGGATTCCTCGTTGCTGACCCGGCGAATCGACTCCGCCAGTAAATCAGCGATCGTGAGCTGCCGGATTTTGCCGACGGCCAACGCCTCACTCGACAATGGAATCGTATCGGTAACGACCAATTCGTCGAGCTGCGAATTTTTGATGTTCTCAAGAGCCTTGCCCGACAAGACGGCATGGGTGCAATAAGACACCACTTTTACCGCGCCACGCTTCTTAAGTGCGTTGGCCGCAGTGCATAAGGTACCAGCCGTATCGACCATGTCGTCGACCAGAATGGCGGTGCGGCCTTCGACGTCTCCAATCAGATTCATGACTTCGGCTTCGTTGGCGCGCGGACGCCGCTTGTCGATGATGGCCAGGTCGGCATCGTCCAACTGCTTGGCGATCGCCCGGGCTCTTACCACGCCGCCGATATCTGGAGACACGACGATGAGGTTCTCGTAGTCGCAGCGCACAATATCGGCATTGAGAATCGAAGAGGCGTAGACGTTGTCTACCGGTACGGTAAAGAAGCCCTGAATCTGCTCGGCGTGCAGGTCGACGGTGAGTACCCGGTCGACACCCACGCCCACCATGGTATCGGCGACCACTTTGGCGGAAATCGGCACCCGAGCGGAGCGAACACGTCGGTCCTGACGGGCGTAGCCGAAGTAGGGCACCACTGCCGTGATGCGACCCGCCGAGGCACGGCGTAGGGCGTCGATGATGAGCAATAGCTCGATAATATTGTCATTGGTCGGGTGGCAGGTGCTCTGCAGTACGAACACGTCTTTGCCGCGCACGTTCTCATTCAGCTCAACGGTGATCTCACCATCGGAGAATTTGCTGACCGCCGCGTTGCCCATCGCAAGGTAAAGCCGGTCCGCTACCTTGCGCGCGAGCGCAGGGTTGGCATTGCCTGTAAATACCATCATTTTCGATGACATTCTTCTACCTCACCCTGTGAAAGATGGCTGGGGCGGGAGGATTCGAACCTCCGAATGGCGGGATCAAAACCCGCTGCCTTGCCACTTGGCGACGCCCCAACAAGCCCTTTATTCGACTACCCGCATTTCGGGGAGTCGGTCCACGCCCTCGGCCACGATAACCCTTAGCCCATCTGGAGCCTCGGCCGCAATTTGGCGCGCTGATTCCTCTGTCTCCAGCGCGGCAAAAACGCAGGCGCCGCTGCCCGTCATTCTTGCCGTCGGTGAGTGCTGTTGAAGCCATTCCCACGCTTGCTGGACCTCAGGGTAGCGCGGCAACACAACGTCCTGTAGATCGTTGTGACCAGCCCCTGAAAAAAAGGCCTGCACTGTAATGGGCGGGGTGTGACGTGTCAACGCGGGATCGGCGAAGATTTCGGCAGTACTGACGATGCAATCCGGCTGCACAATGACGAACCATCGCTTCGGTAAAGCAAGCGCGGACAGCACCTCGCCAACCCCCTCTGCCCAGGCGCTCTGACCCATGACAAAGACCGGCACGTCCGCGCCGAGCGGCGTCGCCAAATGTAGCAGCGCGTCCTGCTCCAGCCCCAGCCCCCACAACCGATTGAGGGCCAGCAAAGTGGTCGCCGCATTGGAGCTGCCGCCTCCCAACCCACCACCTCGAGGAATCCGTTTCTGGATATGGATATAGGCGCCGCGCTCGGGTTGTTTTAGCGCCGCGGCTGCCCGAAGAATCAGGTTTTGCTCCGGCGCAATATCATCTGTATCACCCGACAGCGTGACGCCCGGCTCGCCGCGGGCCTCAAAACGCATATCGTCACCCCAGTTGAGTAACTGAAAGACCGTTTGCAGCGAGTGATAACCGTCGGGGCGGCGCCCGGTTACATGGAGAAACAAATTGAGCTTCGCGGCGGAGCAGGCCTCAATCGCAGTTATGGTGCGGGACTGAATTCCCATCGCGAGATAATGACCTTGATTTCCATGCCGGTGCCGCGAATTGTAACCCGCGAGGGTGCTTGCCAGGGAGGGGCGGTCTGCCATTCAGTCACGTTGACCTCCCAGTCAGACAAGTCGGGTTGAGCGCCCAGTAACCAGCCACCCAGTGTCTCTGGTGGAATGGCGGTTAACGCGGTGAGGGCGGGGGAGTCGGAGTCCAAGTCAGACAGTGGCCGAACCTGGTCTCCGTCGCGCCATATAAGCCGGTCATCCCGACGCTCAATTGTCTGGCGATTCATGGAGAACGGACCCGATAAAGTGATGGCATCGCTTTGTGGCGCACTCCGAACCCAATAAAAGCGCGCGGTTTCCGTGACGCCTTGATATCTAACAGAGGCTTTCCCTTTGGCTGTCCAATCGACGAGATCATGGGGCGCGCTTGGGAGCCTCTCCGCAGGCTCCTCGCCCTTCGGGTCGATGCTTGTGCAGCCTGTGGCAACGAGCGCGGTAAAGCCGATGCAGCACCAAGCCGTGACGGAGCGGCCTCGGCCCGATGAGCTGGAACGCTGGATCACGGCAGTTCAGCGCCCAGCCGTTTCACCGTCTCGAGAATGATGGGATGGTCGGGCACCCGATTCAGTCCATCGCGCCACACGTCTCGCGCTTCGAATTGCCTGCCCTGCACCCACAGTACTTCTCCGAGGTGCGCCGCGACTTCCGGATCCGGGAAGGCGTTGTGTGCCTCGCGTAAGAGCGCCTCGGACTCGCTGTACTGGCCCAGCTTGAAATATACCCACCCCAGACTATCGAGAATGGCGGGGTCACCGGGTGACAGCGCGAGCGCGCGCTCAATCAGGTCAGCTGCTTCTTCATAACGCTGGGTGTGGTTGGTCAGCGTGTAACCCAAGGCATTGAGCGTGGCGGCGTGGTCGGGGTCCTGCGCGAGAATGCTGCGCAGGTCGTCTTCCATCGCGCCCAGCTGCCCCTCTGATTCGTGCACCATCGCGCGGCCATAGAGTAGAGAGAACGACTGGGGAAAAGCGGTCAGGCCTCGGTCGTAGGCTTTGAGGGATTCGCCCGACCAGTCTCGCAATGAATCGGCTTCGAGCAAAAATAACTGCTCCGCAGCGCTCGGGTAAGCGCGCCGCTGCTCGTCGAAGAACGTTTTGATATCGCTGGCAAATGCGGTGTCGATTAATAACTGGGCGGCAAGGGCTTTGGCATCGCGAAACTCCCGCGAGGGGCCTACCGCGGCGAAAGCGGCAATGGCCTCGGGGTAACGGTCGTTCGCCATGTCGATTCGGCCGACGTAGTAGTGGGCCTCATCAAGCCGCTCCCCCAGAGTGATGAGCTGCTGAAATTTGTTCAGGGATTCGTCGAAGTATTCGAGTTCAAAGTCGAGCAGCGCCGCAGTGGAGAGCAGCTCGGCATTATCCGGGTCGCGTTCGAGCAATAAAACGAACTGCGCTCGGGCGCCTGGGTAGTTCCCCTCTGAACCGAGCAGTCGGGCGTACTGCAGGCGCAGTTCCTGATTGTCGGGGTAGCGCGACACCGTGGTCGCGAGCAAATTAAAAGGATCATCGACGCCTTGGTCCAGCATGAGCTGGGTCCAGAGCATGACAGCACGGATATCCTCTGGTGAGCGCTGAAGCACAGGCGCAATAAACGACTCCGCCTGTTTGAACTCACCCTCAAGTCGCGCCAGCAGGCTGGCAGCGATGGCTGCCTGGTCATCTTCGGGCCACTGCGCAGCGATAGTGCGGATTGCCTCGGCAATCGCCACCTGACTGCCCTCATCCAGCGTCTCATAGGTGCCGAGGTTGGTCGCGACGTTGACCGGGTTGCCGCGCTCAAAGGCGAGCTTGGCGTAGTAGACGGCATCGACAGGACGTCCCGCTCGCGACAGCCACCCCGACGCAGCGGCTGCGGCAGCGCCATCGTCGGGGTCGAGCTCAACCAATCGCACCGCCATCATGGCAGCCTGGTCCGTGTCGTTCACGAACTCTGCCAGTCGCAGTGCGCGCCGGGCCAGCGCCGGGTCATCCAGTATGACTGCCTGCTCAGCCAGTAACGCGAGACCTTGATTGAAATCGCGCTGGCGTAAGGCGAACTCAGCCTGCAAAAGTGGTAGCAGGCTGTCATCCGGAATCGGCGTTTCGGGTTGGGTTGCGGGTGCCTCAGCGATCTCCACATCATCAACCGCCACCGGCGCCTCAACGCTCATTTCAGGCGTGGAGGTAGCGCAACCTGTGAGAAACAAGGCGAGTGCGACGGAAGCGGAGCGAGAGGCAATCATGGGTCGTCATAGTGCCACAAAGGCACGAGGCCCCAGCAGCGTGTGAGTGAGCAGTAAATGCTATAATAGCAAGTTGGGATGAATGGCGAGGGTCTTGACCGAAGCCATGTTAAACAAGCTGGTAGTAGTTGGCGTAAACCACGACTCGGCCTCCGTTGAGCTGCGCGAGCGCATCGCTTTTGCCCCGGAAAAAGTGCACGAGTCGCTGGGCGCCCTAATTCGCGATACCCAACTCAGCGAGTCGGTGATCCTCTCCACCTGCAACCGGACCGAGCTTTACGGCGTATTGCCCGACAACGTGGACGGCGTGAGTACCAGCGATCAGGTGGCGCAGTGGCTGGCCGCCCACCATGGACTGGATATCAATCAGTTAGCTCCCTCCGTTTACCGTAATCACGGGTTGGCGGCCGCCTCGCACCTGGTCAGGGTCGCTGCCGGTCTGAATTCCATGGTGCTAGGAGAACCCCAGATCTTCGGGCAGATGAAGTCCGCCTTTGCTGTGGCGCAGGAAGCGGGAGCAGTTGGGTTTCACCTGAATCTGATTTTCCCGGAAGCCTTCCGGATCGCAAAGAAAGTGCGCACGGATACCGCCATCGGCGAGAATCCGGTCTCGGTGGCCTATGCCGCAGTTGATCTGGCGCGGCAGATTTTCAGCGATATGGAACGCAGCACGGCGCTTCTTTTGGGTGCTGGTGAGACGATCGAGCTTGTGGCCCGCCATTTGCGGGACGCGGGCGTCTCCAAGCTGATCATCGCCAATCGGACGCTCGAGCGCGCGGAGCAGTTGGCCGCGCAGTTTGATGCAGAAGCGATTCTGCTCGCTGATGTGACAGAGCGGCTGCCTGATGCCGACATCGTCATCAGTTCGACCGGGAGCCAGTTACCCATTTTGGGTAAAGGCGCGGCAGAAGAAGCGGTCAAAGCGCGGCGTTGGCGGCCGATGCTCATGATCGACTTGGCGGTGCCGCGAGACATTGAGCCGCAGGTGGCCGAAATTCCCGATATCTATCTCTACACCGTTGACGACATGCGCGAGGTCATCGAGGAGAACCTGCGCCTGCGCGCCTCAGAGGCGAGCAAGGCAGATGAAATTGTTGCCTCGGGTATCGAAGGGCTCAAGGACGGCTTACTTGAACGGCAATCAGCCGATGTGGTGAAGACCTACCGCGACTCCGCGCTGGCCCTGCAGCAAGCCGAGCTCGATAAAGCCCTCAAAATGCTGGAGAAAGGTGCCGACCCGGAGGAAGTGCTGGGGCGCCTCGCGAGGGATTTGACCAATAAGTTGATTCACGCCCCCACCGCGGGCCTTCGTCAACTCGCGAAGGAGGGCGGCAAGCGCGATGTCTCCAAAATGGCCGCCATGTTGGGACTTACAGACTTCGATGACGAGCGGGACGAGGGCGCGACCCTTCAATAAACCTGCTCCGGTATCCTCGCAGTGAAAGCATCTCTACTGACCAAGCTTGAGGCACTGGCTGACCGCCATCAGGAGGTTGAGGCCTTGCTGGGTGATGCCGAAGTGATCAACGATCAGAATCGGTTTCGCGAGCTCTCCGTTGAATTTGCGCACTTGAATGACGTGGTGGCGCAGTATCAGCGCTGGCAGCAATTGCAGGCCGAGTTGGAGGGCGCCAGACAACTGCTTGAGGACTCGGATGCCGACATCAAAGCCCTCGCCACCGACGAGGTCGCAGCGGCTTCAGCCGCCTTGGAAGAGATTGAGTCGACACTCCAGGTCTTGCTACTACCTAGGGACCCCAACGACGGCAGTAACGTTTTTCTTGAGATCCGGGCCGGCACCGGCGGCGATGAGGCGGCAATCTTTTCTGGTGAGCTGTTCAGGATGTATCACCGCTATGCCGAGCAGAAAGGTTGGTCGGTGGAGATTTTGTCGGAGCGGTCGGGCGAACACGGCGGCTATAAGGAACTGATTAGCAGAGTGGCCGGGCAGGATGTCTACAGCCACCTCAAATTTGAATCCGGCGCGCACCGGGTGCAGCGCGTTCCCGAAACCGAATCACAGGGCCGCATCCATACCTCTGCCTGCACAGTGGCGGTGCTGCCCGAGCTGGAAGAGGTCGATAGCATCGATATCCGTAAAGAGGATCTCCGCGTCGATACCTTCCGGTCCTCCGGTGCCGGTGGCCAGCACGTCAACACCACAGATTCGGCGGTGCGCCTGACTCACCTGCCGACAGGCATTGTTGTCGAGTGTCAGGATGAGCGCTCCCAGCATAAAAACCGTGCCAGAGCCATGTCTCTGCTGCAGGCAAAACTGCTCTCGGCAGAGCAGGAGAGTCAGCGGGCTTCGCAGGCGTCGGAGCGGCGTTCATTGGTGGGGTCGGGAGATCGCTCGGAGCGAATCCGCACTTACAATTTTCCGCAGGGCCGAATTACCGATCACCGAATCAATCTCACGCTCTACAAGTTGGACGAGGTGGTCAGCGGCGACCTGGATCCGCTGATTCTGCCGCTCCGGCAAGAGCACCAAGCCGATTTGTTGGCTGCGATGGCAGAGGAATGACAGTTCGTGAGCTGATCCAGCAGGCGTGCATCGATCGCGTCGAGGCTGAAATGCTGCTTGCCGATATCCTCGAGGTAGAGCGCGCCTGGCTATTCGCCCATGGCGAGGATCTCGTGGCGGAGCCAGCGCTGACCCTTTTTACGGATCATGCCCAAGCGCGGCAAAACGGTGAACCCCTCGCGTATGTGTTGGGCTATCGCGACTTTCGGTCACTGCGCCTCGGCGTCAATCGCCATGTCTTGATTCCGCGGCGGGAGACAGAGCATTTGGTCGAATGGGCGATCGAATGCATCGATGAAGGCGCCAGGCGGGTACTCGACTTGGGGACCGGCAGCGGTGCGATCGCGCTGGCCTGCAAGTCAGAGCGGCCCGAAGCGATGGTGACGGCAATCGACTGCAGTGCGGAGGCGCTGGCCTGTGCCAAAGCCAATGCGCATTCACTGGGTCTGCAGGTGGAATGGCTTGAGAGCCACTGGTTTGAGCAACTGGCTGGCACCCAGTGGGATCTGGTGGTTTCCAACCCACCCTATATCAGCGCAACGGATGCGCATCTCGAGCAGGGGGATCTGCCCGCTGAGCCAGATAGCGCGTTGATAGGTGGTCAGACGGGTCTGGAGTCGATCGAGCACATTGTCGAGCACGCCCCGGAATATTTGGTAGCTGGCGGGTGGCTGTTATTTGAACATGGTTTTGACCAGGCCGATGCCGTCACAACCTGTCTGCAGCATCGAGGCTTTCAGCACATTAGCTCGCGACGGGATTGGTCCGGCCAGCCGCGCATGACGGGGGGCCAATGGCCGCGCTGAGCGACAACGAGTTGGCGCGCTACGCGCGTCAGTTGATCCTGCCACAGGTTGACTTGGCAGGGCAGGCGAGGCTGAAAGAGAGTCGCGTGCTGATTGTTGGCGCGGGTGGACTGGGCACTCCGGCAGCTCAGTATCTTGCCGGCGCTGGCGTCGGGTCGATTCGGCTGGTGGATGATGATCATATCGCACTGAGTAACCTGCCTCGCCAGTTGGCGTACGTCGAGGGCGATATTGGGGAATTAAAGGTGGAGGTGCTCGCGCGACGCCTGAGAGAGGCCAATGGCGAGGTTGCCGTTGAGGCGCATTGCGCACGATTCAATGGCGATACCGCGTCGCAGCTCCTCGATGGGGTCGACCTCGTACTGGACGCCACTGATTCGCTGCAGGCGCGACTGGACATCGATAGGGCAACCTATGCCGCCGGGCTGCCCTGGGTCATGGGTGCGGCGGTGGGGATGACCGGCCAGTGGGCAGCATTTGACGAGACGCGCCGCGAGGGCTGCTACCACTGCCTGATGAGAGAGCCTGACGCAACGGAAACCCGGGGTTGCGCGGAGCTCGGCATCCTCGGGCCAGTGGTCGGTCTGGTGGCGTTGCATCAGAGCCTGCTGGTGATCCGACACTTTGTGGGCGCGGGGCTCCCGACGGGTGACTTGACTGTCATGGATGCCTGGACGGGAGAGACCCGTCAACTTGAGCTCGCTGGTTGCGAAGACTGTGCGCTGTGTCGGGCGCCGGCTAGGTAGCGACCGATCAGTCCAGCGCTCGCAGGAGCCGCCGGACACGCCAGCTAATCAGCGCGGCAGCCACCGCAATACCCAGAATGGTGGTGTACCAGAAGTCCACCGTACCGTCGGGTGAGCCACCGCCCCAGTGGATCGCCAGCAGGTAACCCAGCGGCAGCGCCAGACCCCAGTAGGAGAGTGTCACGACAATGAAGGGGAAGCGGGTCTCTTTATACGCGCGAAGCACAAATGATCCAACGATCTGGACGACGTCGATCATGATGAATAGCGCCGCCAATCGCAGCAGCCTGAGTGCGAGCTCCCGGATATCCTCGGATTGGGTATACGCTCCGATTATGGCGTCCGGAAACAGCAACAACAGCGACATGGCCAAAAGTCCAATCAACGTGGAAAGGGCGGCACCGACCCAAAGCGCCATGCGCACGCCATGCGCATTCCGGGCGCCGATCGCGTGGCCCATGCGGGTCGCCATGGCGCTGCCAACGCTGATCATTGGAATATAGAAAACATCCCACACGTTGATGGCGATTTGATGCGCGGCGACCGCCGCGTCCCCGAGTGTGGCGATCAGTAGCGTGATGACAGAAAAGACACCCGTCTCCAAAAAGAAGGTCAGTCCCACTGGAAAGCCGACCACGAGAATTTCACTGATGCGGCCCCAATCAGGCCCCTCTAACCAGCGCGTCGGGAGGTAAGGCTGTAGCGAACGTGCGGTGAGCACATACAGCAAAATGATGAGGGTGCTGATCCACATCGACGCCGCCGTGGCGAGACCACACCCCTCGGCGCCGAGCTCAGGTGCGCCCCATGCACCGAATATCAGCATGTAGTTCAGTGGCACGTTGGCGATGAACCCCACCACGCTCGCGAAGGCAAATGGCGCGGTAATGCCCAAGCCTTGAGTGTGGTAACGAAGCGCCATAAAGATGCCAAGGGCGGGGAAGCCAAGACCCACACGGCTTACGTAGGCGCTGGTTTTGGCAGCCGTCTCCTCAGGTAGTCCGAGCAGTGCGATGGCCACGTCGCTGTTCAAACAAAGCGGTGTCATCACCGCACTGAGCGCTACTGCTACCCAAAGGCCCTGCGGAAGAAAGCTCCGCACGCGCTCTATACGCCCCGCGCCGAAGTCTTGCGCCACGATCGCTGAACAGGCAAACAGAGTGCCCAGTATGATCAGATAGAGCGGCAGCCAGATGTTGAAACCCACTGCGATGGCGGCCAGATCGGCATCGCTATAATTACCCGCCATCAATGTATCGATCACCCCGGTGCCAATTTGGGCGGTCTGCGCAATCAGCAGTGGCCAGGCAATGCGCCAAAGTGGCCGCAGCTCTGCCAGCATCTGTGGTGCTAGACGGGATGAATCAGCTTTATTCATGTTTGTTAATCCGGCCGTTGCCGAGTCGAAAAGCCCGCGCATTCTAACCCGTTCCCTGTGCTAGACTTCGCGCTCATTTTTTCCGGCTATCGTTGTGCAAGAAAATGCCGCCGCGCAGAGCGAACCGCTTGAGTCCGCTGACCCCGCGCCCACTGAACAAGTGAAATTTGAGACTCTCGAGCTTGATGCGTCTGTGCAGCGAGGCATTGACGCGCTGGGCTTTGAGTTTTGCTCGCCCATACAGGGCCAAATCCTGCCGCATACCCTTGCGGGCAATGACGCCATTGGTAAAGCGCAGACGGGCACCGGTAAAACCGCCGCTTTTCTGATTACCATCTTCAATGATTTGCTAAACCACCCGATCGAGGGGGAGCGCTACCTTGGGGAGCCGCGCGCTGTGATCATTGCGCCGACTCGTGAGTTGGTGATGCAAATTGCCGCTGATGCAGCCGAACTGGCCCGGTTCACGGGTTTGAAAACGGTGACCCTCATTGGTGGTGCGGATTATCAAAAACAGCTGAGCAAGGTAAATCAGGCGCCTGTTGATCTGATCGTTGCGACCCCCGGCCGCCTGATCGACTTCATGGAGCGGCGCGACCTGGCATTGGACCGGGTGGAAACGCTTGTCCTCGACGAGGCGGATCGTATGTTGGATATGGGGTTTATTCCTCAGGTTAAGCGCATTGTGCGCGCTACACCCCGTAAGGAAGATCGGCAAACGCTGCTGTTTTCGGCCACTTTCACTCAGGACATCATGAATCTGGCCAGGCAGTGGACGTTTGAGCCCGTCACCGTTGAGATTGAACCAGAGCGGGTGGCGACGGCATCGGTGGATCAAAGGGTGTATCTCGTTTCTAGCCGAGAGCGATTCCCCGTGCTGATGGATCTGCTCAATGACCCCGCCGTTGAGAGTGTCATTATTTTTGCCAACCGGCGCGATCAGGTGAGAAGGCTTTACGAGAAACTCCGCAAGGAAGGTGTCCAATGCGGCATGCTTTCTGGGGAAATCACCCAGGCCAAACGCACCAAAACGCTTGAAAACTTCAAATCAGGGCGCTCGAAAGTCATGGTCGCCACGGATGTTGCCGGGCGAGGGATCCACGTTGAAGGCATCTCCCACGTGGTGAACTATAACCTGCCGGAGGACCCGGAGGATTATGTCCACCGCATTGGTCGTACTGGCCGCGCGGGCGCTACAGGCGTGTCGATCAGCTTTGCCAGCGAAGATGACGCCTTTTTATTGCCCGATATAGAGGCCTTACTCGGCCACTCTCTGGCTTGTATGGCGCCGCCAGCGCCCGTCGACAACGCCTAACGTTGCGACCGCAGCTCTTCGCACCACAATAGCGTCGCGCCAATCACCGCCGCGGGAATCACGACCAGATTCAAGAGCGGAATGCCGGTGAAAAAGGCCACCGTGCCGCCAAAACCAATGGTCGATAATCTTCGCTCTGCACACGCATCGCGCACTTCCCGAAACGGCAACCTGTGGTTGTCCATCGGATAGTCGATAAATTGCAGGCTCATCATCCATGCCCCCAGCAGAAACCATCCCAGTGGGGCAAACGCGTTGAACACCGGAATAATGGTCAGTATGAGCACCGCCAATGCCATCGGGACGTAATAGAGAAACTTCCGGATCTCCCGGAACAGGGCTCGCGGGACTTCAAGGAGCGCCACGGCGATACCCTCCAGTGCCGGCACCGGCTCTCCGGTAATCGATTCTTCGACCTTCTCCGCCAGCAGGGCGTGAAAGGGAGAGGTCAGCATCAGCACCAGCAGGGTCGAGACATAGCCCGTCATCAGCCCTCCAACCAACCACAGCAGTGGCGTGATGATCCAGGACAGGAATTGCAGCCACTCTGGAACAGTGAGCATCGCGGCGTCGTAAAAGTCGGTGATGACCTCGTAAAGCAGCCAGCCCATGAGACTGAATAGCACCACGTTGGCAATCAGCGGTACCACGACGAAGCGGCGCAGACCCGGTTGAAAGGCCATGGCCAGGCCGCGCAGGAAATACCCCGCGCCGGTCACGAAATTGCCGTTCATGAGATCCCCCAGCGGTGAAAGCGACGACTATACTGTCCTAACCGCCGATCAGAGTGCAAATACAGGTGAGCGACGAGGATCTCTTTGCCGAAGAGATGGCCGGGGTGAAACCCCTGGACCGGGAGGCGCGCGTGCGTCTGGTCAAGGACCGCCTCTCCGAGGACCAACAGAAAGGCCGCCAGCGCGCTGCAGTGGGCGAAGAGCGTGTCGTGAATCCACTCGTTGATGACGGTGTCATGCCGCTCGATGCTTGGCACGTATTGGAATTCAAGCGGCCGGGTATTCAGCACGGGGTATATCGAAAGCTGCGATTGGGTCAGTATCAGATCGACGCGCGTCTGGATCTGCATCGCATGTTAGTGCAGCAGGCTCGAGAAGAAGTCTTCTCCTTTATTCGCGAGGCGACAGAGCTGGGCTTGCGCACGTTGCTGATTGTTCATGGCAAGGGGCAATCGAAAAATCAGGGCGAGCGAACAGCAGTCCTGAAGGGTTACGTCAATCACTGGCTGCGGGAACTGGAAGCAGTGCAGGCCTTTCACTCGGCGCAGTCAGCCCATGGCGGCACGGGCGCAATCTACGTGTTGCTGCGTAAAAGCGCTGAGCAAAAGCGGGAAAATCGCCTGAAGTATTTAAAAGGCCGGGTTCAGGACTGATCGTTCAGTTTTTTGAGCAATAACTCGTTGACCATCTGGGGATTGGCCTGCCCTTTGGACGCCTTCATGATCTGGCCAACAAAAAAACCGCTCAACTTCTTTTGCTTGGCTTCATCAGCCGCCAGATATTGGGCGACTTGATCCGGGTTGTCAGCAATGACGGAATCGACCATCGACTCCAGCGCGCCCGAGTCGCTGACCTGCTTCAGTCCCCGCGCCTCAATAATCTGATCGGCGTCACCTTCACCCGCCCACAGCCCGTCGAACACCTGTTTGGCCAGTTTGCTGGACAGCGTGCCGTCCTCAATGCGCGCGATCAGGCCCGCCAACTGTGCCGCTGAGATCGGACTGTCTGTAATGTCTGTTTCGCTGCGATTCAGGGCCGCGGCCAAGTCGCCCAGAATCCAGTTGGCGGCGGGTTTCGCGGCGCCTCCGGCTGTGACAACCGATTCGAAATAATCCGCCAGCGCATGATTGGGAACGAGCAGCGCGGCGTCGTAGTCATTCAGTCCGTAGTCAGCGGTAAAGCGCGCTCGCTTGGCACCGGGCAACTCTGGCAGCGTGGCGCGGACCGCCTCAATGTACTCGGCGTCGATGACAATCGGCAGCAAATCCGGCTCAGGGAAATACCGATAGTCATTGGCGACTTCTTTTGAGCGCATTGAGCGCGTGACGTTTTGCTCAGCGTCGTAAAGCCGCGTTTCTTGCGTGATTGAACCGCCGCTGTCAAGAATATCTGCCTGTCTCTCGTATTCACTGTGGATGGCGCGCTCGACAAAACGGAAAGAATTCACGTTCTTGATCTCGGTGCGTGTGCCAAGGGCATCAGAGCCTTTTTCACGCAGCGAGATGTTGATATCGCAGCGCATCGAGCCCTCTGCCATGTTGCCGTCAGAGATCCCCAGATACGTCACCAACGAATGGAGCGCCTTGAGGTACGCCACCGCCTGTTCCGCCGATCGAAAGTCGGGCTCGGTCACGATCTCAAGAAGGGGTGTGCCGGCGCGGTTAAGATCGATGCCGGTTTCCCGGCTGAAGGCGTCGTGGACGGATTTGCCGGCATCTTCCTCCAGATGAGCGCGAGTAATTCGGATCGGGAAAAGCGACCCGTCTTCAAGTGGCACCTCGAAAACACCCTCGCAGACAATGGGCGCAAAAAACTGACTGACCTGATAGCCCTTGGGCAGGTCTGGATAGAAATAATTTTTGCGATCGAAGACGGACCTTTCCCCAATGCGGGCTCCGATGCCCAAACCAAACTTGACCGCGTAACGGACTGCTTCCTCGTTCAATACGGGCAGCATCCCGGGCATACCCAGATCCACCGCATCTGCTTGCTCATTCGGCGCGGCGCCAAATGCCGTCGCCGAACCCGAGAAAATTTTCGATTGCGTCGCGAGTTGCAGGTGCACCTCGAGACCCATCACCGTTTCCCAACTCATGAGGTCACCGCTTCAAGTTGCGGCATGGCCATGTGCCAGTCTGTATCGCGCTGCAGGCGATGTGCTGCGTTAAGAATCGTCTGCTCATCAAAGGGCTTGCCAATCAGCTGGAGGCCTACGGGCATACCGTTGATCAGACCAGCGGGAGTGGACAAGCCGGGTAGACCCGCAAGGTTCACTGCCAGTGTGTAGATATCTTCCATATACATGGCGACGGGATCCTGCTGTTTCGCCCCGAACTGAAAGGCTACGCCGGGCGCAGAGGGGCCGGCGATCACGTCCACGCTATCAAAGGCGCGGGTGAAATCTTCTGTAATCACCCGCCTGACCTGTTGTGCTTTGTTGAAATAAGCATCGTAGAAGCCAGCGGACAGTGCGTAGGTGCCCACCAGAATCCGCCGCTGCACTTCCTCACCAAAACCCTCGCTGCGCGAGCGCAGATAGAGGTCTTCCAGATCGACCGGCTCTTCACAGCGGTAGCCAAAGCGCACGCCATCGTAGCGAGCCAGATTCGCCGAAGCCTCCGCGGGTGCGATGACGTAGTAGGTGGCAATGGCGTAGTGACTGTGCGGCAGTTCAATATCTACCAATGTCGCCCCCGCCTGCTCCAGCACAGACAGCGCGGTCATCACCCGCTCGCGCACATCTGAGTCCAGATCATCGTTGAAGTACTCTCGCGGCAGTCCGATGCGCAGCCCCTGAACATCGTGATTCAGTCCCGCATGAAAGTCGGGCACGGGTAAATCGGCGGAAGTCGAGTCTCCCGCGTCGATGCCTGACATGGCGGTCAGCGCGATCGCGCAGTCTTCCGCAGTGCGGGCCATGGGGCCCGCCTGATCCAGCGAAGAGGCAAAGGCGATGATGCCCAAGCGGGAGACCCGGCCATAAGTGGGCTTAAGGCCGGTCACACCACAGAGGGAGGCGGGCTGTCTGATCGAGCCGCCGGTGTCGGTACCCGTGACCAACGGCGCCATGCCCGCAGCGAGTGCTGCAGCAGAACCACCCGAGCTGCCGCCCGGTACGCAATTGAGATTCCAGGGGTTTTTGACGGCGCCAAAAAAGCTGGTCTCGTTGGAGGAGCCCATCGCAAACTCATCCATATTGCACTTGCCCAGCATCACGGCGCCCTCCGCCTGCATCTTGGAGACAACCGTGGCGTCGTATGCGGGGATAAACTGTTCCAGCATGCGCGAGCCGCAGGTCGTTCTCACGCCATTGGTGCAGAAAATATCTTTGTGTAGCAGGGGAATGCCGGTGAGTGAGGCGATGTCACCTTTAGCGATGGCTTTGTCCGCCTCGCGGGCGCTGTCGATCGCCTGCTCTGAGCATATGGTGATGACGGCATTTAGCGCACCGTTGTAGGCTTCAATGCGCTCGAGGCAGGCGCGAGTCAGTTCCTCACTGGATACTGCTCGATCGCGCAGTTGTTGTCTGAGCGAGCTGACTGAACCAGAGAGCAGGGCGTTATCAGTCATCAGTCGATGACCTTGGGCACCAGGAAATAGCCCTGATCCTGTGCAGGGGCAGAGGCCATCAAATTCTCACGGTTGTTTTGCCCAGTAACGGTGTCCGGCCGCAGTCGCTGGTGCATATCATGCGGATTTGACATGGGCACCACCGATTCGGTGTCGATGGTGTTGAGCTCATCAACCAACCCCAGGACACGGCCAAAGCGCTCTGTGACCTCAGGTAGGTCAGATTCAGATATGGCTAGCCGTGCGAGAAGGGCGACCTTCTCGACGTCCTGCGGAGAGACAGACATAGGGCGTATCCTCGTCGAAGGCCGCGAAAACTAACATACTTGTGGCTTGCCCAAAAACCCCCGCGTTGCTACATTCAATCGGCATTTGGCGTTGCAAGCGCTGGATTTGGGGGCGTTTTTAAGCCCGTCGCAGAGGTCCGTGATGCGGCATAGTGGCTGACAAGCCGCCGATATCCGAAGAACACCGGATGACCTCTTCACAATCAGGGAACGATAATGCTCAAGCGCCTCCGCGGGATGTTTTCCACCGATCTGTCCATTGATCTCGGCACAGCCAATACGCTGATCTATGTCAAGGAGCGGGGCATCATCCTCGATGAGCCCTCGGTCGTCGCAATTCGCCTACACAACGGCCAGAAATCAATCGAAGCGGTGGGTAAAGAGGCGAAGCGGATGCTCGGACGAACGCCGGGCAACATCCAGGCGATCAGGCCGCTCAAGGATGGTGTGATCGCCGACTTCCAGGTCACCGAAAAAATGCTGCAGCACTTCATTGCCAAGGTGCATGAAAGCAAATTTATCCGCCCCAGCCCCCGAGTGCTAATTTGCGTGCCCTGTATGTCAACGCAGGTCGAGCGCCGGGCGATTCGCGAATCCGCCCTGAGTGCGGGCGCCCGTGAGGTGAAGTTAATCGAAGAGCCGATGGCCGCGGCGATTGGTGCTGGCCTGCAGGTGGAAGAGGCGACCGGTTGCATGGTGGTCGACATTGGCGGTGGCACCACGGAGATTGCCATTATCTCTCTGAACGGCGTTGTCTACCGTGACGCGATCCGCATCGGCGGGGACCGTTTCGATGAATCCATCGTGTCTTATGTGCGACGCAAGTACGGAAGCTTGATTGGAGACTCGACCGCTGAGCGCATCAAGCAGGAGGTGGGATGCGGCTTCAAGTCGGATGAGCTTAAAGAGATCGACGTGCGTGGCCGTCACCTCGCTGAAGGTGTTCCGCGGAGCTTTACGCTGACCAACGACGAAATTCTCGGCGCGCTCGAAGAGCCCCTGGAAGCGATGATGCGTTCGGTGAAGCTGGCATTGGAGCAGTCGCCACCGGAATTGGCGGCAGACATCGCCGAGACGGGCATTGTTTTGACCGGCGGCGGCGCCTTGCTCACCGACCTCGACAAGCGAATATCCAATGAGACCGGGCTGCCAGTAGTCGTTGCCGAGGATCCCTTGACTTGTGTTGCGCGCGGCGGTGGCAAGGCGCTTGAGTTGATGGATCGTCACGTCCTGGATCTGCTCTCAACCGAATAAAACCGGCGACTGGGGCAGCGTCATTAAACCGCTTTTCCTGAAACAGAATCCCATCAGCGCACGATTTATCGTGCTGACGCTGCTGTGTCTGTCGATCCTGTTTATTTTCCGTGACCACCCCCGGGTGACCGCCGTTCAGCGTGGGGCGGTCGATGCGGTCGCGTTCACGAGCAACGTTGTGCTGGCGCCCTTCGATGCTTGGGACCGGTTGCTCGAGTCAGCGCGATCGCGGAGTGCATTACAGGATGAGGTGCTGAGGCTGCAACAAGAGAACAGGGTGCTGAAAGGGCAGGCACAGCGACTGGCCTCACTGCTGTCAGAGAACGCCCGCTACAAGGCGTTACTGAATTCCGCGAGAGATATTGAGGATGAGCTCATCGCAGCTCAGATCAGTTCGGTGTCTCCCGATCCTGCGAGGCATCTGGTCATGCTCGACAAGGGCGAGGTGGACGGGGTTAAAGAGGGACAGCCGGTGCTGGGCGCTGAGGGTTTGATCGGCCAGATTGTGCTGGTCGGCGAATACAACAGCCGTGCATTACTTATCACTGACAGTGCTCACGCGTTACCCGTGCAGGTGAATCGATCAGGACTGCGCGCGATCGCAGAGGGGAGCGGCGATATCGATCGACTGGTGATTCGGCATCTCGCTGCGACCACTGACATCAGAGCAGGGGATTTATTGGTGACTTCCGGTCTCGGTGGTCGCTTCCCTCATGGCTATCCGGTGGCGAGGGTGACTAACGTTGAAATCGCGGTAGGCGACGCTTTTGCGGTGGTGAGCGCAGCGCCTGCATCGGCCTTGGATCGGGGCCGTCACGTGTTGGTGGTGGCGCAGTCCTCCCAGTTCGAAGCGGCTGCTGCCCCGTGACGCGTGCGCACGCGGTCTGGGTGATCTACGTCTCGCTCGCAGCGGCCTTGCTGATCACATTACTGCCGCTTCCTATGGATTGGCGCAGCTTTCGGCCCGATGTGGCGGCTCTAGCCCTGTTTTATTGGGTATTGGCCTTGCCGCACAGAGTGGGGGTGGCGACCGCTTTCACGGTGGGGGTCGCGCAGGACCTGATCGAGGGCGCGCCACTGGGTCTCTCTTCTCCCGGACTGATGTTGGCCACGCTGTTGTTGCTTTACAACTATCAGCGTATTCGCCAGTTTGATCTGTTGCAGCAGTCGCTGGCGATACTGGTATTGATGTTGCTGAGCGCCGGGATCGAGCAGTGGCTGAGAAACGGCATCGGCGTCCCTGCGGTGCCGTGGGCGGCAGTGGCTGGCATGATCTGTTCCATGCTTTTCTGGGTGCCCATTCGCACAGTGCTTCGTCACTCCAGACGATACTACGAGGTGTACTGATGCGGCTGCTGCTCGCATCGTCAAGCCCGAGAAGGCGGGAACTGCTCGCTTTGCTGGTTTCTGACTTCGAATCCTTCGCGCCCGATATTGACGAGAGCCCCCGGACAGCGGAAAGCCCGGCTGAGTACGTTGCAAGGCTTGCCAGCGAGAAGGCCAAGACAGGTACCGCGGACCAATGGGTGAGCCTGGGTTCCGATACGACTGTGGCCATGGGTCACGAGATATTGGGTAAGCCCCGCGACCGTCAGGATGCCGCGGCGATGCTTCGCGCGCTATCCGGGAATACCCACGAGGTACACACCGCGGTTGCTGTGGCTCATAGCGGCGGTATTGAGACGGTGACCTGCACCACGTCGGTCAGCTTTACCAAGCTCTCGGACTCTGCGATCGAGCAGTACCTGTTGACCGACGAGCCCTGGGACAAGGCCGGTGCTTACGGCATACAGGGATATGCAGGGGCTTTCGTCAGTCAAATCAAGGGTAGCTACAGTGCCGTGGTCGGGTTGCCGCTGTGCGAAACTCGAGCGCTGTTGATGGAGGCGGGGGTGCCGGTCCGCCATGGTTAGCGTCATACCCAAAAATCTAGGGCGAACCGTCTGGCCACTGATGGTGATGGCTCTGGTAAGTCTTGCCATCTATGTCAGTGGTGGTCGTCTGCTTCTGGGCGCCCTGCCGCGAGTTCAGCCGGATATAGAGCAGCTACTGTCCCAGCGATTTTCGGGGGACATTCGCGTCGGGCAGATCAATGGCGCCATGGAGGGATTTTCGCCAAGGTTGGACTTGACTGATTTCGTGGTGCTGGACAGCCAGACGGGTGCGGCTATTTCGTTACCCAAAGCCAGCATCAGGTTGGATCCTTGGGAGAGTCTTCTCAGCGGTGCCCCGCGCTTTGATGAACTCACGCTGATCGGGCCGCGTATCGAGTGGAGTGGCGAGTCCGGCACCGACCCGATAGTGATACCCGCGGGGCTGCGGGATTTCTTGGGCAGCTTCGGTCGCTTACAGGTTCGTGATGCTCACCTGATCGGTGAAGTGGACCGGGATGGCGTGTCGATGATCCTCGAATCATTGACGGTTGATATCGATCTGGCGCGTGACAGAAGCCGTCGTATTCTAAGAGTTTCTGTCGATTCTCCAGATGGCCGTCTATTGTCTGCCGAGGGGTACGGGACAGGTAATCCTTTCGATCTCAACCAGTTTTCGGGTGAGTTGCAGGGTAGCCTCAGCGCTGCCGGTTTGTCTCATTTGGCACGGTGGCAACAACGGGATCTGACAGCCGAAGGGCAGGTGGATTTTTGGTTTGCGATCGCGCAGGGGCGACCTACCGCAGTGTTGCAGATAGATCTGACGCAGATCGAAGTGACCGGCCAGACACCCCTTAGTTTGGCGCAACTGCGTGTAGACAGTGTTTTTGAGGGCCCATTTGATCAGGCGACAATCTGGATTGATAACGCGACGTTGACGGCGGATGACCAGACATTCGTGCTTCCCCGGATACACCTGCATCGTCTGGGACGGGGCTGGAGGATGCTGACCGATGGCTTTGAGGTATCGCCGCTGATTGCGGCGCTGCGTGGGAGCAAACTCCTGCCTGATAGGGCGAACGAGATTCTCGAAACGCTGAGCCCTGCCGGCCGCGTTGATCAACTGGCGCTCTCCGTCGAAGCAGTCGACCAGCCATTGCAACATTGGGAGTTGGCGGCCACTGTCGTCGATGCCACAACGGACCCTGTTAGAAAGGTGCCGGGTTTGGTGGGTATCGACGCTTCCATCACCGCCAATGAGGAGGGTGCGACCGCCTGGATCGATACCCGGGACTTTGCGCTGGTGCTGCCCAATGTGTATCGGGAGCCCATTCGCCTGACGTCCGTGTTGGGCACACTGGAAGGACGTTGGCAGCGAGATGCTTTATTTCTGGAGCATGGGCTGCTGCTAGGGAGCGCCCCCGAGCATGACGCCGCGGTGCAGTTTGAGATTGATATCCCCTTCTCAAAACAGTCCTCGGTGCCACTCGAGATGCGGCTGGCGGCCTCGGTGCAAGATGCGCCTGTGGGCATTCGCGACGCATATGTGCCATACCGGATGCCGCCACCTGCCTATGCGTGGTTGCAACGGGCACTGCCAGCCGGGGAGATTGAAAGCGGGATTTTCCTGTGGCACGGGGGGTTCAAACCCTACGGGCACCCCGGCCAAACCATGCAACTGGCGGCCGATCTCACTGGAGTCACGCTCGACTACCAGCCCGGCTGGCCAGCCGCACGTTTGGCTGAGAGCCAACTGCGTCTTGATGACACGCGAATTGATGCGTGGTCGGTAGAGGGTCAGTTGGCTGCACTCTCCCTTGTTGATACGGCAGTCGGCCTGCAGGTGGGCAGTGATGCCATCTGGCTGGCGCTCCAGACCCAATCCAGCGGTAAGCCTCATGAAATCCTGTCGGCCTTGTCGCAATTACCGGCGCTTTCTGTGGCCTACCCGGTCATGCGTGATCTGAGCGTTGGTGGCGATGAGCCCACTGCGACGAATGCGCAGATCAGATTTGACGTGCGCAATGTGGCCCCGTCACTCAATGTAGACGTCGACGTGGCACTGAATAATGCTACGGTGTCCTCTGCGCTGCTGGCACTGCAGGCGTCTTCTTTGAGTGGCGACTTGCGGTATCGCACGCAGACCGGGTTTGAGAGTACCGGCATGACGGCCCGGGTTTTTGATCGGCAAGTGGCTGTGGCCATGGGTCCCCAGCATGCGACAGCACCTGACACGTTATTGGCGGCGCAGCTTGATTTTGAAGCGGCTGTGTCAGACGTGCTGTCCTGGCGTGGCATCAACTACCCACTGCCCGCAGAAGGCGTGACAGCCGTCACCGTAGGTATCAATGTGGCGAGCGAGGTGGCGGTTGATATTGAATCAGACCTTGAGGGCGTTGCGGTGGATCTGCCGCTTCCCTGGGGAAAGCCAGCCGAGGCCAGAGCGCCGCTGAAAGTCAGCTGGCGGGATCGTGAATGGGCCGCATGGGAGGTGTTCTGGTTTGGCAGGGCGTCTGCTCTTACCGATACCCCCGAGGCGGGCTCCATGTCTGCGATTCTCGACCTGACCCCCAGAACCCGACCGCTGCAATGGCCGCTTTTGGCGCCTGACCCCGGCGTGCGCGTCACCGGATTTCTGCCCTCTCTCGATCCCTCTGACTGGCAGAACACGCTCGCATCGTTTCCGACAGAGGTGGGCCCGTCTGCCCCGGCGGTGACGATTGATGCACTGGAGATCGGGCGGCTCTTGTGGCGTGGCGAGGAGTTGGGCGCCCTGTCGCTCAACGCCAATCTGGAGGGCGAGGCGCTATATGCGGGTTTCGAGCTGCCTTGGCTTCGCGGGCAGTTTCAGCAGATCACCAGTGCGCCGGTATCGGACTCGGCGGCGGCCTTGCAGACCAGCCTGGAGCGGGAGTTGCGCATTGAATATCTGGACCTCCAGGGCTTGCCGCAGGTGAGCGAGCAGTGGGCTGAGCGCGCTGCGCCGCCCGACCCTGAAGGCGCATTGGGCGCCTGGATGCGACAACTGCATGTGTCGGCTGAAGGTATCCATCGGGCCGATACCGAGCTGGGTGATCTGGATCTGACAATCGACTACATGGCGGGTGAGGGTTGGCAGTTCAGAGAGGTGACGGGCAATTTTCTGGGCATCAATTGGTTGCCCAAAACACGGATGATCTGGCAGTCCGGCGATGAGGGGGAGTCGACCAGGCTGTCACTGGCAGCGGAGCTCCAAGATATGGCCACATCGCTCGCCTTGATCGGCGTCGCCCCGCTGGTGGAAACCCAGCGCGGCAGGTTGGACGCTGATTGGCAATGGCCGGGCAGCCCCGCCGATTTTGAGTTGACCGCGATGAGCGGTGACATGGAACTGGAGATGGAGGCCGGATCCTTCGTCACCGCCAATGCGGAGGCGACCGGGGCCTTGCGGTTGCTGAGTTTGCTGAATCTGTCGGGTTTGTTTCGCCGAGCCAATATGAATCAGCTATTTGATCCGGGCGTGACTTTCGATAGCGCAGGGGGCAGCTTCAATTTTTCGCAGGGCGACCTGCGCATCCCTGACTTTTCCATCGAGGGGTCCGGGGGATACTTCAGCTTCAGTAGCGATATCGATCTTGTTACCGAGACGCTGGATGGTGAATTGGTGGTGACGCTACCGCTGGTCGAAAACATTCCCTGGGTCGCAGCGCTTGCCGGGGGACTGCCCGTGGCTGCGGGCACTTATTTAATCAGTAAAGTGTTTGAGGATCAGGTTAACCAGTTATCCAGCGGTGTTTATGCTGTGAGCGGCGATCTTGATAACCCTGAGGTGGCGTTTGAGCGCGTGTTTGATGCAACGTCCCGGCTGCGAGAGGCAGACGATCAGGCGGCCGATGATCAATCGCCGACTGAGGCCGCGGCATCAAGCTCTGACAGATAGCGAAACAGCTTTCTCGCGTGTGCTTTCTCATTACCGCGCTGGATTTCTTTGGGATGTTGGCGAATCCATTGCCGCAGCAGCGACGCCTCAGCCGCGGGCCAGATGGCAAGGATGTCTCCAAGTGCCGCGTCGCCGTCATCCCGCAAGCGATCCCGAGCCGCCTCGACGCGATGAAAGCCCGCGGTAGATATCGCGTGTTGCTGATCCAGCATCGCCAGACCCGTCTCAATGGGCGCCGTATCCGTTGAACGCATCAGTTTGCCGATAAACTGAAGCTGCCTTTTCAGGCCACCGCGGGCGGTGATGCCGCGCGCGGTTTCTACCGCTTCCTTCAATCGCTCATCTGGAATGTTGATGCGATCGAGGTCCGAGCGCGACAGTGAAACCAGCCGCTCGCCCATTTCCTGTAGCGCAAGCATCTGACGCTTGCGCTCACTCTTGCTGGGTCGCAGGTCTTCCGTTTCGCTGTTATCTGAGTCGGTCATGATCTGGTGCCATCACGCATAAAATGCGGTGGCGAGTCCGAGGAAAGCCAGAAAACCCATCACATCGGTGACGGTGGTGACCAGGACGCCACCCGCCAACGCAGGGTCAATGTGCAGTTTTCGCAGCACGATAGGCAGCCCTGCGCCCGTCACGCCCGCCGTGACTAAATTGATCAACATAGCGCAAGCAATAATGACGCCAAGCATCGGGTCGCCGAACCACAGCGACGCGGCAGCGGCAACCACGGCGGCCCAGAGCAGTCCATTGAGGAGCCCCACCAGCGATTCGCGGCCGATAAGCCACAACTCGTTGCGATGATTGATTTGGCCCATTGCCATGGCACGAATCAGGATCGTTAGACTTTGGGTGCCTGCAATCCCGCCCATTGAGGCGACAATCGGCATTAGCACGGCCAGTGCGACCACTTTCTCAATAGTGTCCTGAAATAGGTTGATCACCGAAGAGGCCAGCAACGCGGTAACAAGATTGACACCCAGCCATACGGCGCGCCGCGGCGCTGAGTGCCATACCGTTGCAAAAGTATCCTCCTCCGCCAGACCGGCTAGCGAGGTTAGGGAGTGATCCGCCTCCTCTCTAATGACATCGACCACGTCGTCAATCGTAATTCGTCCGAGAAGTTTGCCGTGATCATCGACTACCGGCGCGGAAATCCAGTCATTGCGTTCAAATCGCCGCGCCACCTCGGTCGCAGGTGTGTCAGCGGCAATGGCCTCCTGATCTGTGACCATCATCTCCCGCACCGAGACGGCGGGGTCAGATACCAGCACCGTACCGATGGCCAGCAGTCCCACAAACCGATCGTTGCGGTTCAGCACGATCAGGCTATCCGTGTTAGGCGGGAGCTCCGTATGCCGACGGAGGTAGCGCAGCACCACATCCAGCGTCAGGTCTGCGCGAATGGTGATGGTGTCAGTGCTCATCAGACCGCCGGCCACGTCATCAGAAAAGCTCAGTACCTTCTGAAGGCGTTGGCGGTACTGCTCATCCATGATAGCCAGCACCTGACCGGTCACCTCATCGGGTAACTCATGGAGGATGTCGGCGACATCGTCGTCATCCAGCTGCTCGACAATTTCGGCCAGCGCCTCGGGCTCCCGGTCCGCCAATGCGGCATTGCGGAGTTCGTCCGGCAATTCGTTAACGACCAGCACTTCCTGCTCCGGCTCGAGAAGGCCCAGCAGCACCGCGCGGTAGTCGGGGGGGGAGGAACTGATCAAATACGCCACGTCGCCGGCTGACATCTCGGCCAAAATACCCGCGACGTCGCCCAGCGTGCGCGAGCGCAGGGCGAGTTCAAGACGCTCTCTCTTGGCTGGGAAGTTGGCGGGTGAGTTCACAGGTGGACCTCCTCTGAGGTCGTCATTATCCGCTACCGACTCTGAAGATCTACCCGCGAAAATGCCTTTGTGACTTATTCCAGCTCGTCAAACCCGCTGGCAAACAGCGCCTCCAGCGCCATCATTGCGTCGCCTTCGTCATCACCCGTGATCGCCACGCTGAGCGCCGCACCACACGGCGCAGCCAGCATGAGCACGGACATGATGCTTTTCGCGTCGATTTCCTGGCTCTGATAGCTAATACGGATATCGCTGGTAAATCTGGCCGCACAGTCCACCACTTTGGCGGCGGGACGGGCATGGAGGCCCAGCGGGTTGATGACCGTGATCGTCTTTTCCATGCTTAGCCGCCGGCCTCTTGCAGATCACGATGCCGAATTTGCGCCGCTGGAAACTGCGCAATCAGGTCACCATGCAGCTTCTCGGTCAGATAAACGGACCGGTGCTGGCCGCCAGTGCAACCGATAGCAATTGTCATATAACTTCGATCAGACTGATCAAAGTCATGTAAGACGTCGGCGACGAAGTCTTTCAGTTTGTCGAAAAAAACCAGACATCGTGGATCATTCTCCAGAAACTGGATCACCTCTGCGTCGAGGCCGGTCTGAGAGCGAAGGTCGTCTCGCCAATAGGGGTTAGGCAAAGCGCGGGCATCAAAGACAAAGTCGGCATCGGTTGGGACGCCGCGCTTAAAAGCAAAAGACTCAAACAGTACCGAGAGGCCATCCCGTTGCTGAACGAGTCGGCTGGTGATCATGTCTCGGAGTGCTCGCGGCGTGAGATCGGTGGTGTCGATCAGCAGATCCGCATTCGCCGCGATCGGCTCAAGGTGCTTCCTCTCGCGTGAAATTGCCTCGGGTAGCGAGTTGTCAGGTCCCGCGAGCGGGTGTCTGCGCCGCGTCTCGCTGAACCGCTTCAATAGCACATGAGGTTGCGCATCCAAAAAAATGATCAGTCGATCAGATAGCGCTGCCAGATGGGACATTAACTCGGAACTTTCCTGCGCCCCGCTCTTCACAGCACGCGCATCGACGCAGACGGCAACGCCCCGGAAGCGTTCATATTCCGGGTGATCCACGATCTCTCCCGAAAACTCGGGTAACAGCCTCGGCGGGAGGTTGTCTACGCAGTAGTATCCCTCGTCCTCGAGGAGTCGCAGCGCGCTACTTTTGCCCGCGCCCGAGCTGCCGCTGATGATGATCAGTTTGGGCGTCATGCCGCTTCACCGCTCAACAGGAGCTGTCTTAATTCTGCCGGGTCCAGCGTCTGGCGCACACGGCGGCGGAGGTCTGCGTTTGAGAAACTTCGCGCCAGGGCGGCCAGTAAATTCAGATGCGCCTGTGTCGCCTCCTCGGGCACCAGCAGCACGAAAACCACATCGACGTTGCGGCCGTCTGTGGAACCGAAGTCAATCGGCTCTTGCAAGGTCACGAGACACCCGGCCGCCTCAGCGCATTCATTGATGCGGCAATGAGGGATGGCGATACCTTCACCAATGGCCGTGCTGCCGAGCTTCTCTCGGGCAAGCAGTGCGCGATAAATGGCTTCACTGCTGAGATTGAGCGCGGCGCCCATCGCCTCAGCCGCACGTTCGAACACGCGTTTCTTACTGAGCAGGGATTCCCCGCTCAGCAGCTGAAAGTGGCCGAGTGCTGGCGCGCTTGGGTCAGGCATCGATTAATGGCCCCGATGTTTTTCCTTGTGCTTGATGACCTGCCGATCCAGTTTGTCGGCGAGTGAGTCGATGGCGGCATACATATCATCTGACTCGGATGAGGCAAACAGATCCGCGCCCGCGACGTGTAGGTTGGCCTCTGCCTTGTGCAAGTGTTTCTCGACGACCAACGTCACCTCTATGCGGGTGATGTGATCGCCATGGCGTTCAATCGGGACCAGCTTCTCCTCTACGTGCTGCCGGATAGCTGCTGTCACATCCATGTGGTGTCCACTAATAGTCAGGTTCATTGCTCACTCCTTGGCCGATTCTTACCAATTCAGTTTAGACGTTTGCGTTCGTTTGAGGGAGGGATTGCGAGCTGTTCGCGATACTTAGCGATCGTTCTGCGTGCCACTGTCATATCCCGTTCCTTGAGCTGTGCAGCCAGTTTGGCATCGCTCAACGGTTTACGGACATCCTCTTCGGCAACCAATTGTTTGATCGCAGCCTTGATCGCGGTTGAGGCAATGTCGTCGCCTTCATCGCCCGTCACTCGGCTGGAAAAGAAGTACTTCAGCTCGAGGGTGCCCCGTGGCGTATGCATGTATTTTCTGGTTGTGGCGCGGGATACCGTGGACTCGTGGAGATCGACCTCCGCCGCAATATCTGCGAGCACAAGCGGTTTCATACCGATTTCACCGACCTCCAGAAACGCTTTTTGGTGCTCGACGATCTTGGTTGCGACCTTAAGCAACGTCTCATTGCGGCTTTGCAAACTTTTCATGAACCACCGGGCTTCCTGCAGCTGCTCTTTGACATAACCCCTGTCGGCGGCCGATCCATCGCTCAGCATCGCAACATAGTGATCATTCACTCGCAGTCGCGGCGCCACTTCTGGGTTCAGTTCCACCTGCCAACGGCCATCGTTTAGCCTTACAAATACGTCAGGTGTGACGTACTCCGTTTGCGCACTGCCAATGGATGCGCCAGGGGTTGGATCAAGCGAACGAATCAATTGGATTGCTCCGTCGAGCTCGCTCTCGCTGGCACGGAGCTTTCTCGCCAGTTGGCGGGGAGGCGCCGTAGGGAGCTGCGCGAGATGGCGGCTGACGAGTGCTCCCGCCACATCCCGACAAGGCGTGTCGGTGGGTAGCTGTCTGAGCTGGATGAGCAGGCACTCGCGCAAATCCGCGGCGAAAATGCCCGGCGGCTCGAAGTGCTGTAAGCGATGGAGCACCGCGACCACCTCGTCGAGGTCAACATCCTCGAGGCCGAGATCGGCGTGGATGTCCTCGGCGGTTTGCGTAAGACGACCATCGCTGTCGACGGCATCAATCAATGCCATCGCGATCAGGCGGTCGGTGTCTGAAAAACGCGTCAGGTTCAGCTGCCAAAGCAAATGATCCCGCAGGGATTCCTCTTTAGAATCCTGCTCGGAGAAATCGGCCTCGGCAGCAGGGCCAGGCGTTGGCGGTGCAGAGGAGGGGAGAACGTCCTCCCAAACGGTGTCTACAGCCAGATCTTCGGTGTCGTCCTCCGAGGCGGCTGCCTCAGCAAAATCGAGTTCAACGTTCTCAGGCTGCTCACTCTCGCGCTCGAGCAGCGCATTGCTCTCCAGCGTCTCTTCAATGATTTGTTGCAGATCTAAGGTGCTCAGCTGCAGCAATTTGATAGCCTGCTGCAGTTGCGGGGTCAGGGCCAATTGCTGCCCTAGCTTGAGCTGAAGCGCTTGTTTCATACCACGGATAATCGCTCGCTGGGGAGCCAGTGTATCGCCCCAGCGGTGTCGTGCAAAGAAGTTGGCAAGGAAATTGCTTTGCCAGAGCCAGACGAGCCGAATGAGCTAGATGAGTCACACTCACCGCGGTTTCAGGAAACCACTCGAAAAAAGGAGTGAATAAATGCTGCAGGTGAAACGGCCTCTGCCAGATTGGTGAGCACCTATCCTGGTCGGTTAGCACTCATCCGGATCGGCTAGCACTCATCCGGATCGGTTAGCACTCATCCAGATCGGCTAGCACCTATTCGAGTCAGTTAGGACCTATTCAGGTCGGTGAGCACTTAGAGGGAGAAGTGCTCTCCAAGGTAGGTTTCACGGACCCTGTCATTGGCCAGCACTTCGGTCGGCGTGCCGGAAGCGATGACGTGTCCCTCACCCACGATGTAGGCGCGCTCGCAAATATCCAGGGTTTCACGGACGTTATGGTCCGTGATCAGCACCCCGATATCGCGGGCTTTGAGGTGAGAGATGATGTCTTTGATATCGGAAATGGAGATCGGGTCAACGCCTGCAAAGGGTTCATCGAGGAGCATCACAGTGGGCTCAGTGGCGAGCGCACGCGCGATTTCGACTCGCCGACGTTCGCCACCAGACAGCGCCTGTCCCAAGGAATCAGCCAAATGGCCGACATTGAACTCCTCGAGCAGTGACTCGGCCAAGGTGTGGCGGTCTGCTCGTGTCAGTTCGGCGCGTGTCTCAAGAATCGCCAACAGGTTATCCCGGACCGAGAGCTGTCGAAATACCGACGCTTCCTGCGGCAGATAGCCGATGCCTGCGCGGGCTCTGCGGTGCATTGGCATTGCCATCAACGATTCGTCATCGAGGCGGATATCACCGGCATCGGCCTCCACAAGACCCACGATCATGTAAAAGCAGGTGGTTTTACCGGCGCCATTCGGGCCCAGCAACCCGACAATTTCCCCTGCGCTCACTTGCAGCGACACGTCTTTCACCACGGGCCGACCGCCATAGGCCTTGGCGAGATGATGTGCGCTGAGGGTGCTAGCCATCGGAAGTATTACCGCGCAGATTTTCGGGCGGGATCACGACTTCTACCCGACCGGCTCCTTCAGCGCCCGGTGTGCCTGCCGCCCTGACAGTGCGCTGACTAACCAGATAGTCGATTTGACTACCAGACAGGGTAGAACCGTCCTGGGCTATCCGCGCATCTTCCAATAAGCGGACAAGGTCCTGGGATCGAATGTATTCAATGCGCAGTGCCGAGGCGTCGACCGGCGCCTGATCCGGTGTCGGTTGCTGCACCAGCGTCGCCGGTTTGCCGGTAGCGACGATTTTATCGGCCTCATCGGTGTTATGGCGGATAGAGAGCCTATCCGCAGTGATCATCAGCGACCCTTGGGTGAGAACCACATTGCCCTCGTACCGGGTTTCACCCGCCAGTTCATCCCTGACCGCCACGTCAGCCACAATCTGGATCGGTTGATCCCGATCTGAGTCCAACGCCATGGCCCCTGGAGAGAGAGGAAGGCCCATCAGCACGAACAGCAGTGCGAGCAGCGAGCGCTTCAAGTAGGGTATGTCAGGCATGGTGCAGGGTCACTTTCGGCATGGTCGTTATTCATATTCCGTTCTGACATCGCCCTTGAGTGTCGCCATGCTGCTTTGCAAATCCAACTCAAATGCCGAGCCTTTCGTACGACTGCCCCGGCCGGTCATGACCACTTCTTGCTCGCCTTGGGCGCGCTTTTGGTCCATGTAAAGGCGCATGGACTCTGTTTGCATTGTCGCGTCCCGGGTCAGCTCCAGTACTGTGACTCCATTTTTGAGTTCAAGTTCATTGATGTCCTCCAAGAAAATCCCAGCTGCCGCGTCGACATCCCAGACCGCGCCGTTTTCTGCCTGCGCTCGATAACGGATGTCCCGGAGCGTGGTCTCTTCGCTGCTCTGCCATCGGGTCGCCTCGCCGATTTCCAAAACATCTGCTGCCACGCCGTCCTGAGAAAAGTGCCGTCGCGTCCCTTCGAGCAGATAGCTGGCGATCAGCTGCTCCTCTTCCAGATCAATCTTTTGTGCGGGTGAGGATTCGGGGGCGAATGACTGCCAGAGTGCGATGCCTAGGGCCACCATGCCTAAGGTGATTACCGCGCCTCTCATCAGAAAGTCCTGATCACGTCAGACAAGCGATCCTGGGACTGCAAAATAAAATCGGCCAGTGCTCGCACCGCGCCTGCCCCGCCCGGTAACGGCGCGATCCAGTCTGCAGACTCACGAACAGCCTCAACCGCGTCGTGAGGGCAGGTGGCCAGCCCCGCCAAACGGAGCGCGCCCAGATCAGGCAGGTCGTCCCCCATATAGGCGACCTCGGAGGCGCTAAGGCCCTTTTTTTTCAGTAGCTCCTCAAGCGCTAAGCCCTTGTCTTCCCGGCCCTGAATCACCGTAGCGATCCCCAGTTCTCCAGCACGTCTCTCGAGCGCCTCCGAAGATCTGCCTGTAATGATCGCTACATCGATATCACAGCGCTGCAGCAGCTTGATGCCCAATCCATCCTTGATGTTGAAGGGCTTGGTCTCGGGTTCTGATAGGGCGCGGTAATACAACGTACCGTCGGTCATGACGCCGTCCACATCCAGCGCGACCAGCTTGATTGACTCTGCTTTTTGCGCCGCGCGACCTGTCATGAGAGTCCCGCCTTCAGCAGCGCTAACAGCGTGACGATGCCGAGAATCGTGTTCTGATCATCAACAACCACCAAGGCGCTGATTTGATGTTTCTCCATCAGGGCCATTGCCTCGGCGGCCAACATTTCCTGATGGATGGTGCGGGCGTCGGCTGTCATCGCCTCAGTCAGCGGTGTTGCGCGCATATCGGTGCCATTTTCGACCGCTCTCCGCAGGTCGCCGTCTGTAAAAATGCCGAGCAGTTGCCGGTCATCTGTCGCGATGGTGGTCATCCCCAGACCTTTCTGGGTCATCTCTACGATCGCATCGGTCAGCGCCGCCGCGGCTTTGACGGTCGGGATGTCGCTGCCGCTGACCATCACATCGGTAACGCGAAGTAGCAATCTCTTACCCAGTGCACCGCCGGGGTGGGAGAAGGCAAATTCCTCGGCTGTGAAACCCCGTGCCTCGAGAATAGCGATGGCCAATGCGTCGCCCATGACCAGTGCAGCGGTCGTGCTTGACGTCGGTGCCAGATTCAAGGGGCAGGCTTCTGTCTCTACCGAGGCCAGTAGATGGACGTCGGCGGCCTGCGCGAGTTCGGAGGCATCACTCCCGGTCATGCTAATCAGCGGGATACCGAGGCGCTTGATCAGGGGCATAAGCGTGAGGATCTCGTGGGTACTGCCACTGTTGGACAGGGCGATCACACAGTCGCTCGCGGTGATCATGCCCATGTCGCCATGGGAGGCTTCGCCGGGGTGCACAAAAAAAGCCGGGGTGCCCGTACTGGCCAGCGTGGCGGCAATTTTGCCTGCGATATGTCCGCTTTTGCCCATGCCCGTCACCACCACGCGGCCAGTTGTGTCGAGCATGTGCCGACAGGCGGCCGCAAAGGGTGGACCCAGTGTGCTGCTCAGCGCAGACACGGCGTCGGCCTCCATTGAGATGGTCCGCTGCGCAGAGTCGACGAAAAATTGATCGGTGTGGTTGGCCATGGTCTGCAGTTTCAGGACTCAGTCAGGGAGCGAGAAAGAGCCAGCCGTAGTAAGCGATGTAAAGGGATAGTAGTAGCAACCCTGTTCCTCGCCCCAACGTGCCGGATCCGGACGCCCCATTCCAACGCCACAGCGGTGCGAGGGCAAGGGCCAGAGTCGTGAGAAATACCGCGACCATGTCCCTGCTGATCACGGCAGCTTGCAGCGTGAGGCTGCCCCACAGACCGGGAATGGCCAAGACCAACAGAATATTGAACATGTTTGAGCCGACAATGGCGCCCACTGCCATATCGGCGTGACCTTTCAATGCGCTCATGACTGATGCGGCCAGCTCCGGCAGGCTGGTGCCCACGGCAACAATGGTCAGACCAATGATCAGCTCTGACACACCCAATTCGGCAGCGATGAGGGAGGCGGCCCAGACCAGTATCCGCGATGACGCAATCAACAATACGAGCCCACCGAGGAACGACAGCCATGCCAGTGGCAGTGTCAGGGTGGGTATCTCGCGTGCTTCGATATCATCATTCGACTGCCGGGCGTGCTGTGCCACACGAAAAAAGAACAGTGCCAGCATGCCGAGCAGGACGAAGCTGTTTGATCGCGAGAGCTCGAGGTCGTACAGCAAGAACCAGGTGGCAAGAACAACCCCCATCAGCAGGGGCAGGTCGACCCAGGTTGTGTCGCGTCCCAGTGTGATGCTGCTAAACAAGAGGGTGACACCCAACACCAGCCCTACGTTGGCGATGTTGGATCCCAAGGCATTGCCCACGGCGAGCTCGCCCGAGTCTGTCAGCGCAGACATAATGGAAATCAGGATCTCGGGTGCGGAGGTCCCGACCGAGACGATCGTCAGGCCAATGAGCATGGGCGTTAGGCCTGCCCGCTTTGCGATAGCGGAGGCGCCATCCACGAAGCGATCCGCGCTCCAGACGAGCGCCACCAAACCCACCGCAATCACTGTCGAGTACCACAACACGATATGCTTTCCTATTCCGTCCGTTTGGTGGGTAAGTGGGCCGAGCGACGATCGGGTATCATTGCGTACGAAAGCGTGCTGTCAGAGAGAGGAGGGTCGATCATCACTTCGCTCGGACAGTCTAACCCACTCAATTCTGATGTTGGCAGGTATTCGCTGGTGACGGCCAGAAAGGGTGGTTTAAGGGTTTTAAGGAGTTTGCTGTGTTACACCGAGTAATGTGTCTGCTGGCCCATGTGGCGCTGTGTTTGGCGGTCATCCACGGTGGCTCAGTCCGTGCCGAGCTGGCCTCTGCGAGCCAGAGGGGACCCGCTGAAGTGATCAGTGATGTCACGGCTCAGGTGATGACGGTGGTCGCTGAAGCCAACACGTATTTTGACGAGGACCCCGACCGCTACTACCGCGAAATCGACGACGCGCTCGCCGAGATGGTGGACTGGCGGGGCTTTGCTACCGCCGTGATGGGCGAGTACTACAGCCGCGGCCGCGCCATGGATCAAGCCGGAAGGGCCAACTTGAAGCGCCAAAGGGATGACTTCGCAACGACCTTGAGGGAGGGCTTGATCAGAAGCTATGCCAAGGGTTTGCTCGCGTTTGGCGGCGCCAGAATGGAGGTGCAGGGCGTCGAGGCCTCACCGCAGAGCGCGCGCGTCGCTTCCGTCACGCAGCTGGTGTACGGCGAGGCGGAGCGGGTGTACACCATCCGCTACCAGATGGGTCAGTACAAAGATGGCGCCTGGCGCCTGCGAAATCTCATTATCGAGACCATCAACCTCGGAGAGATCTATCGCAACCAGTTCAGTGCGCTGGCCAGAGACGCCGATGACGACCTCGATAGTGTGATTGCTCAGTGGAACGAGGCAATAATCGAGCAGGCGGAGGAATTGACCGGTGACTGAATCAGAGTTGACCCAGCTGCTATCCGAGGCCTTTCCGGGCGCGCAGGTGTCTGTCGCGCTTGAGGGTGGGCACGTGGACATTACCGTGGTCAGCGCCGAGTTTGAGGGCCTGCGGCCGGTGGCGCGCCAGCAGCGCGTTTATGCGCCGTTGTCGGGGCTCATTGCCGATGGCACCCTGCACGCAGTCAATATCAGCGCGCAAACCCCCTGATCGAGGTGGCTTGTGGACAGTCTGATTATCCGGGGAGGGAATCGCCTTGAGGGCGTGCTAACCGCCTCAGGAGCAAAAAACGCTGCCTTGCCGATACTCGCAGCGACCCTGCTGACCTCCGGCGCCTGTTCTCTGCGGTCGGTGCCCGTGTTGCGAGATATCACCACCATGCTGACTTTGCTCGCCAGCCTCGGCGCAAAAACGGCGCGCGGGGAAGATGGCGAGGTGGTGATAGAAAGTGACTCGGTGCAAGAGTTCACGGCGCCTTATGATCTCGTGAAAACCATGCGCGCCTCCATCCTCGTCCTGGGCCCCTTACTGGCAAGGTATGGGCAAGCGCGCGTGTCGTTCCCCGGGGGCTGTGCGATTGGCAGCCGGCCTGTGGACCTGCATATCCGTGCACTGGAAGCGATGGGAGCCGCCATCACGATCGAGGAGGGGTATATCGTGGCCAGTGCGCCGGAAGGTTTACACGGCGTCGGCTTCACCTTTGATACGGTCACGGTGGGGGGCACCGAAAACGCCGTGATGGCGGCGTCACTGGCTGCGGGCACCAGTGTGCTGCGCAATGTGGCGAGGGAGCCAGAAATTGTCGATCTGGTGAGGTTCCTCAGAGCGATGGGTGCTCGCATCGAAGGAGAGGGCACTGACACGATGACGGTGCAGGGTGTGGCAACCCTGAGCGGGGCGTCTTACGAGGTCATGCCGGATCGCATTGAGGTCGGCACCTATCTGGTGGCCGCGGCGGCAACCGGGGGCAGCCTGCGAGTGGAGGGCATTTGTCCCGAGGTGCTGGGCGTGGTGCGTAACAAGCTTGCACAGACAGGCGCTGATCTCGATGAGGGTGGGGACTGGATCAGTCTGGATATGCGGAGCGAGAGACCGAAAGCGGTGGATATTGTGACCGAACCGTTTCCGGGGTTCCCCACCGATATGCAGGCCCAATTCACCGCATTGAATACGGTGGCGCAGGGGGCATCCCGTGTCACAGAGACCGTCTTTGAAAACCGCTTGATGCAAGCCCATGAAATGAAGCGTATGGGCGCTGACATCGTCATTGAGGGAGGCAGTGCCTTTATTACCGGGCGGCCCAGCTTGCAGGGTGCGCCCGTGATGGCGTCAGATTTGCGCGCTTCAGCCAGTCTGGTGATTGCAGGCTTGGTGGCCTCGGGTGAGACCCGGATTGATCGTATCTATCATATCGATCGGGGTTACGAAAATATTGAAGGTAAATTGCAATGTCTGGGTGCCGATATTCGTCGTATATCCACTTGAGGCTATAAATAACACTGTGATGAAACTCGAACACACATTAACGATTGCGCTGACCAAGGGCCGGATATTGAAGGAGACCCTGCCATTGCTGGCGGAGGTCGGCATTACGCCGCAAGAAGATCTCGATAGCAGTCGCAAACTGATCGTCGCGACAACTGTGCCCAACGTCAGTCTGGTGATCCTGCGTGGATCGGACGTGCCGACCTATGTCCGACACGGTGCTGCTGACCTCGGGATCGCGGGGAAAGACATGTTGCTGGAGTCCGGTGGCGAGGGCATCTATGAGCCACTGGATCTGGGCATCGCGCGATGCCGTCTTATGACAGCCGGGCCTGCTTCTGACTCGCAGAACGACGGAGGACGTCGCCGTGTGAGGGTGGCGACTAAATTCATGAACGTCGCCAGAGCCCACTATGCGCGTAAAGGCATGCATGCGGATCTCATCAAGCTTTATGGCTCTATGGAACTGGCGCCTCTAATGGGTTTGGCGGATGAGATCGTCGATATTGTCGATACCGGCAAAACGCTGGCTGAAAACGGCATGGCGCCGCGGGAATTGATTGCGGATATCTCCTCGCGACTGATCGTGAACAAGGCATCGATGCGCACCCGGCATGCTTCTGTCCAGACGCTGGTCGAAGCGCTGACCGCTGCAGTGAAAGCGGCAGGTTCATCATGACGACGTG
This sequence comes from Luminiphilus sp., assembly GCA_965656065.1. GTDB lineage: Bacteria > Pseudomonadota > Gammaproteobacteria > Pseudomonadales > Halieaceae > Luminiphilus. The sequence continues at coordinate 42,744 of CBFHIW010000007.1, forward strand.
TCCGATTAGCCGATTGGATATGTCCGAGCCTGACTTCGAGGCCGCATTTGCTCGCTTGCTGATCAGCCCGGCAGAGGCCGATGCGGAGCTTGCGCAGACCGTGACGCAGATTGTGGCGGCGGTAGCACAAGAGGGGGATGCCGCGCTGGTCAGATATACCAACGAACTGGATCGGCGAGCGGTAGAGAGTGCTCAGGCGCTCCGTGTCAGCGGGGATGCCATCGAGCAGGCTTTGTCTGACTTGAACGCGGACGTGTTATCGGCGCTTAAGCGCGCAGCGGCCCGTATTCGGGCGTTCCATGAACGTCAGCGTGCGGAGAGTTGGCAATATGAGGATGAGGAGGGCAACCTGTTGGGGCAGCGTGTCTCGGCACTGGATTGCGTAGGTGTTTATGTGCCCGGCGGTCGGGCGAGCTATCCGTCTTCTGTGCTGATGAACGCGATTCCTGCGAAAGTGGCGGGCGTTGAGCGCGTGGTTATGGTCGCACCGGCGCCTCACGGGGAAATCAATCCCGCGGTGCTGGCAGCCGCGGCGCTGGCAGGTGTCGATGAGGTGTATACCGTGGGCGGCGCCCAAGCTGTGGCCGCGCTGGCCTATGGCACGGCCACGTTGCCCAGAGTGGACAAAATTGTGGGTCCCGGTAACCGCTTCGTCGCAGAGGCTAAGAGACAGGTTTTTGGGCGCGTGGGCATTGATATGGTCGCGGGCCCCTCCGAAATTCTGATCCTCGCGGACGGGTCGGTCGACCCCGATTGGGTCACCATGGACTTGTTCGCACAGGCTGAGCACGACGAATACGCTCAGGCGGTTTTAATCTCACCCGATAGCGAATATTTGGATGCGGTGGCAGCGTGTATCGCACGAGTGCTGCCCACGTTGTCACGGCGCGATATTGTGACGGAGGCGCTCAAGAACCGGGGCGCGCTGATCAAGGTACCGGATCTCGAGTCGGCAGTGGCTCTGAGCAATCGTATGGCACCCGAGCACCTCGAATTGGCATTGGCGGACCCCGACAGCGTGGTCGGCGATATCCGAGCAGCAGGTGCTATCTTCATGGGAGCGATGTCTTCAGAAGCGCTTGGGGACTACTGTGCCGGCCCCAACCACGTCCTGCCGACAGCAGGTTCCGCACGATTTGCCTCGCCACTGGGTGTCTATGACTTTCAGCGCCGCAGCAGTCTGATCAGGATTTCTGAGCAGGGCGCACAAACGCTGGGTGAAGTCGCGGCAGTGTTGGCTGATGCTGAGGCGCTGGAGGCGCACGGGTTGAGTGCCCAGAAGCGCATGCGCGGCGGCGACTGAGTCAACTGTTGCTGCGGGTGCCGACCACGGCTTCCAATTCGATCGGCACACCCTCGCGATCTAGGTTGACCCGCAGGAGATGGCCCGGTCGCAATTGAGCGATTTGTAACATCGCCGCTCGGCCGTCCACGACAGGTTCTCCATCCATGGCGACAATGATGTCATTGAGCTGGATGCCAGCGCGCTGCGCAGGTCCACCGGGAGCAAGATCGGTCACGATCAGTTGCTGCACTGGACCCCCTGCCTGTTGTTCGCTGAGCAGCACTTCCACACTGACGCCCAGCCAGCCGCGAATCACGTGTCCGTACTTGACGATGTCATCCAGCGCCGCCGCAGCCACCTCACTTGGGGTAGCGAGGTTGATCCCGATGCCAGGGGTCTCCCCGTTGCGCTCTGTGCCTGCGGTATAAATCAGCGTATTGATGCCGACCAAACGACCCTGATGATCAATCAGGGCACCGCCTGAGCTACCCAGGTGGATGGTGGCATCGGTCTGGATATAACCCTCGTAGGTCGACAACTGTAAACCGAAGCGGCCCACTCCTGAGACGATGCCCTGAGATACAGAGTGACCAAAGCCGTAAGGGTTGCCGATGGCCAACACCACGTCACCCACGGCGATGTCCTCGGCATCCGCCAGCGCTATCGGCGTTAAATCCGGCAGGTCGATGTGCAAAATGGCGAGATCGGTTTCGGGGTCACTGCCCACTACTGAGGCACTGGCTGAACGGCCGTCCGCAAGCAATACCTGAATGGCGTCAGCGCCAGCAATCACGTGGTTGTTGGTCACAATATGTCCGGCAGCACTGAGAATCACGCCAGAGCCCAGCGAGCGCTCGATGCGCTGGCGACTGCCGCGGTTGGAGAACAAGCGACGCTGCAGCGGTGAGTTCAGGCGGGGATCAGTGCGTGTATCAACCAATTTGGCGGTATAGATGTTGACCACCGAGGGGGTGGCCAGCGCCACGGCGTCACGGTACCCACCGTTGACCGGTGCGTTGCCTGTTTCCTGTGGCGCCAACACCCATTTATCAAGAATGAGTGCCGCGGCAAGGACGCCGACCAGTGCCGGCCATATAAAGGCTGTCAGTTCTTGTTTCACATCGATCTCCTCGGGGCATTGTAAATGATCGTGCGCTGGTTATTCTCCCCAAAGTGATCACTGGCTTGGATAGACGATGGGCTGCACTCGGCAACAACTGACCGCATTTTTTGACGATTTACTGACGCCTCAGCGCTTCAAAGACTATTGCCCCAATGGGCTGCAGGTTGAGGGGAAAACCGACGTGCGCCACCTGGTGAGCGGTGTGACAGCCAGTCAGGCGCTGATCGAGGCGGCGCGCGACCGCGGGGCCGACGCCATCCTGGTCCATCATGGTTATTTCTGGCGCTCGGAGCCACCTTGTATTACCGGTATAAAAGGGGCACGACTGCGCGCGCTGATCAAGGCCGACATCAATTTGTTTGCCTACCATCTGCCACTGGATTGCCATCCGCTGCACGGCAACAACGCAGCGCTCGGCCGGCTAATGGGCATTGAAGCCTGCGAGGCTCTGGACCTGCAAGATCCGGGGACGCCGGTATTCCGAGGTCAACTCGGGGAGTCGGTCACGGTTCAGGGACTCGCGGACCGATTGGGTATCGCGTTGGACCGCACACCGCTGGTGATTGGAGAGGGCGACGTGAAATCAGTGGCATGGTGCACAGGGGCTGGGCAAGGCTACATCGAACTCGCCGCCGATGCGGGTGCTGATGTGTATGTGACGGGAGAGATCTCTGAGCAGACCGCGCATGTGGCCTCCGAGCGCGGTATTGCTTTTATCGGCGCGGGTCACCACGCGACCGAGCGCTACGGCGTGCAGGCGGTCGGCTCACTCGCAGCCGAAGCGCTGGGGTTGAGCCACGAGTTTATCGATATCGATAACCCTGCCTGAGGGCTTCAGGCCGCGGAGCTATTGGACTTATCGAGCCCGAAGGTTTCCGAGAGCTGCCCCTGCTCATCCGGTTTCTTGGGGGCGTAGTCCAGTGGTTGCGCTACCTCGACCAGATGCGGTTTGTCAGTCGAGTCTGCCGCCGGCGCGGTGAGCGCCGCCTCGGACATGCTGACTCGATCACCACACAGCTGCTCGGCGCCATCCGCGAGGTGCGTGTAGACGGCCCGATAGTCGTCGGTCAGCTTGTGCAGGAGATCGGCGGTTTGCGAGAAGTGTTCAGAGACTTCCGCCTCGTAGTCAGCCCGATCCTGTTTGGCCTGATCCAACTGGCTTTCGAGGTCCATAATCACTTTGCGCTTGTTGTCGCCGCGCGCACTTAAAGCCAGATACCACCCCACAACGCCACCGATACCGCCGCCAATAATGAGTGCAAAGACTAGGTTTGACATCGAATACATGGTTTTGAAGGCCTGTGTTGGTTTTAGGGGCTCTCGCCGTCCGTCCCGCAGAGTGTACTGTAAGTCAGTCACGGCGTCCTGCGGCGGGCGGGGTAGGGTGGCATCGATCTAACTTAAGCGCCGAGTCCGTATATCGCGGACAAGGCACCCAACGCGCTCTTTGTTCGCGCCACACGTGCTACCCTTCGCGCCGCGCAAGCAGCGCACTATCGCCCTAACTCCTGCATTCCTGAACCATGACAGAAGGCCTCTCCCCACTACAGCGCTACCAACGAGACGTGGCATCCGGCGCCCTGCTGGCTGACCCCGCTCAGGAAAGCGTGATGCGTCAGTTGGATGACCTGTGCAGTCGCCTACTGACCAGAGCCGCAGAGCGAAAGACCGTGCGGGCGCGGGCGCGAAAACTGATGGGCCGTCCCGCAGCGCCGGAGCGAGGGCTGTATATCTGGGGCGGGGTAGGCCGGGGTAAAACCCATCTGGTGGACACCTTTTACGACAGCTTGACGTTGGAGCTAAAACTCAGGGTTCATTTTCATCGTTTCATGCAGCGTGTGCACGCGGGACTGACCCAACACAGCGGCGCCAAAAACCCGCTTGAGGTCGTGGCAGATGACATTGCTGACGAGGCCCTGGTGCTCTGCTTTGACGAGTTTTTCGTCAGTGATATTGGCGATGCCATGATCCTAGGTGGTTTGATCGACGCGTTGTTTCGACGGGGCGTCACGCTGGTCGCCACATCGAACATTCCGCCACAGGAGCTGTATCGTGACGGGTTACAGCGCAGTCGGTTTCTGCCGGCGATTGCTTTGCTGGAACAGCACCTGGCCGTGACACATCTGGAAGCGGCTACCGATTACCGCTTCAGAACGCTGCAACGCGCTGATTTATGGCACGTCCCGCACGACGGAGCCGCCGCTGAGGCGCTGTCAGCCTATTTTTTGTCGCTGACCGGGCGGGAGGCGGGTGAACCCAGATCGGTCGACATTAACCAAAGACCTCTGACGCTGCTTGCCGATGCGCCCGGCGTTGCCTGGGCGACCTTCAGTACCCTTTGTGAGGAACCGCGCAGCGCGGCCGACTATGTCGAGATGGCTCGTGAGTACCACACCGTATTGATTGAGCAGATTCCCCTGTTGGACCGGGAAAAGGAAGACGCGGCGCGGCGCTTCATTAATCTGGTAGACGAGTTCTACGATCGCAATGTGAAACTGATTGCCACAGCTGCCCAGCCGCCGGAAGCGCTTTACGACGGATCAAGGCTGCGCTTTGAGTTCGACCGGACGGTATCCAGACTGCAGGAAATGCGCACTCAGGAATACCTCAAAGCCGAGCATCGGCCGTGATGCTCGCGCGGCAAATTAACGGTTGAAAGGGCTCAGGCACTCCAGTAAAATCCGCGCTCCTTTGAATTCGCCCTCAGGGCATGGGTCATGAAAACATATAGCGCCAAGGCAGAAGACGTTCAGCACGACTGGTTGGTGGTCGATGCCGAGAATTTGACGCTCGGTCGTCTCGCCACAGAAATCGCGCACCGTTTGCGCGGCAAGCACAAGCCAGAGTACACGCCTCACATGGATATGGGCGACTACGTCGTTGTCGTGAACTGCGAGAAAATCCGTGTGACCGGAGCGAAGCAGACCGACAAAATGTACTACCACCACACAGGTTTTCCGGGTGGCATTCGCTCAGCCAGCTTCGAGCAATTGATCGACAAGGCGCCCGAGCGGGTCATTCAGCGTGCAGTGAAGGGCATGATGCCGCGGAGCCCTTTGGGTCGCGCAATGCTGAAAAAGCTAAAGGTTTATGCGGGACCTTCGCATCCGCATGCGGCACAGCAGCCGCAGCCACTGACGATCTGAGGAGGTCACGATGGCAACCGCACAGTATTACGGAACAGGTCGTCGCAAGACGTCCACGGCACGTGTCTTCTTGAAGACAGGTAGCGGCAACATCATGATCAATGGCCGCCCCATTGACGAATACTTCGGACGGGAAGTGGCGCGAATGATTGTCCGGCAGCCGCTGGAACTGACCGAAAACACCGACGCTTTCGATGCCAATGTGACGGTTGCCGGAGGCGGCAGCTTTGGCCAGGCCGGTGCCATTCGGCATGGGCTAACCCGGGCGTTGCTGGAATACGATGAGAGCCTGCGCGGCACGCTGCGCGCGGCAGGCTATGTGACCCGCGACGCCAGAGAGGTTGAGCGGAAGAAAGTGGGTTTGCGGAAAGCCCGTCGGCGCCCACAGTTCTCCAAGCGCTGATCGATCTATTGAGATTTATAAAGGCCCGCCGATGCGGGCCTTTATCGTTTTGGGGTTCCTGTCAAAATCGCCGTCTTCCCGAAGGTCTGAGATGGCGAGCCCCGGCGGCCGCAGCAAAGTGGCATCATACAAAGAGCGCCTTGATGCCGGTGACGGCTAGACAGATAAATGGATCAACGGATAGACAAACGGCGATAGGGAGCCCGATGGCGTGCAGTACGTTTTTTTACTGATTGCGGTGGCCTTGGAGGTCTGCGGGACGATGCTGCTGCCGGTAAGCCAGAACTTCACTCGCCCTGTGCCTACCCTGTCCCTGATAGCGTGCTACGCGGCCTCTTTCTATTGCTTGACCTTCGCCTTGAATACGCTGCCGATCGCGGTGGTTTACGCCACCTGGTCTGGGCTGGGGATTTTTCTCATCACCCTGTTCGGATATCTGGTGTTTGAGCAGGCACTGGATTGGCGCGCTGTGGTGGGCTTGCTGCTGATCGTGGCGGGGGTGGTACTGGTGAATAGCTTCGCGCCCCATAAGTAAGCGGTGGCCCCCGCGCGGGCTGATCCCGGCCCGCAGGCGTTCCGTATTTCAACTTGCTGGGGGCCTGCGTGACCATTACACTTCGCGCGCTAAATTCATCTTGTTCGCCAAGGCCCATTGTTCTTTTCTTGCCCGCCATGCGGGTGGCGGTGGTTATTGGCAGGTGGCACGGTAAACCGGGAGAGTCTCAATCATGACGGATACAACAGACACGCACGATTCGGCGGCTGATGACGGCCAAACGCGTCGACGCTTTTTGACTGCCGCAACGTCCGCAGTAGGCGTGGGTGGTGTGGCCGGTGTCGCCGTGCCGTTCCTCGGGTCATGGAATCCCTCTGAGAAAGCGAAAGCAGCGGGCGCGCCGGTCCGCGCTGATATCAGCAAGCTTGAACCGGGCCAGATGGTGGTGATTGAGTGGCGGGGCAAACCGGTCTACGTGCTGCGCCGGACCCCCGATCAAGTGGCGGGTTTGGCCACCTTGAACGACGCTCTGAAAGATCCCTCTTCTGAGGCATCTGCCCAGCCCGACTACATCGAGGGCGACGGCAGAGCTATCAATGAAGAGTTTCTTGTGATGGTAGGGCTTTGCACCCATCTGGGCTGTGCCCCCAAATTCCGCCCTGAGGTCGGCGCGGCAGACATGGGTGGTGACGAGTGGTTGGGCGGCTTCTTTTGCCCCTGCCACGGCTCCAAATTTGACCTCGCTGGGCGCGTCTACAAGGGCGTGCCGGCGTCAGCCAATCTTGAAATCCCCCCTTACACTTATGAGAGCGACAGCGTGCTGGTGATTGGCGTTGACGCGGAGGCAGCCTGATGGAAAAAGCACTGAGTGGCATGATGTCCTGGATTGACGCGCGGCTGCCGCTGACGCGGGCGTGGGACACACACATGGGCGAGTATTACGCGCCCAAGAACTTTAACCTGTGGTACTTCTTCGGTGTGTTTTCGCTGCTGGTGCTCGTCAACCAGTTGCTGACGGGCATTTGGCTGACGATGAGTTATACACCGTCAGCGGAAGAGGCTTTCGCCTCGGTCGAGTACATCATGCGCGACGTGGATTACGGCTGGTTGCTGCGGTACATGCACTCCACCGGCGCCTCGGCGTTTTTTATTGTGGTCTACCTGCACATGATGCGCGCGCTTCTGTACGGCTCCTACAAGAAGCCGCGTGAGCTCATCTGGATCTTCGGCATGCTGATTTTCATCGTGCTGATGGCCGAGGCATTCGTAGGCTACGTATTGCCTTGGGGGCAAATGTCGTATTGGGGCGCACAGGTGATCATTTCCCTGTTTGGCGCGATACCCGTCATTGGCGAGGACATCGTGACCTGGATCCGCGGGGACTACCTGCTGTCAGGTATCACATTGAACCGTTTCTTTGCACTGCACGTGGTGGCGCTGCCGATCGTGCTGCTGGCACTTGTCGTGCTGCACATTCTGGCATTGCACGAGGTGGGCTCGAACAACCCTGATGGTGTTGAAATCAAGCAGAACAAGGGCCCCGACGGCGTGCCCCTGGATGGCATCAAGTTCCATCCCTATTACTCCGTGCATGATGTGCAGGGCATTGCAGTATTCCTGTTCTTCTTCTGCGGGGTGTTGTTCTTCGCCCCGGAGATGGGGGGATTCTTCCTCGAATTTGCGAACTTTGAAGAGGCAAACGGCTTGAAGACTCCGGAGCACATCGCTCCTGTGTGGTACTTCACGCCTTACTACTCTGTGCTGCGGGCAGTACCTGACAAGTTCTGGGGCTTTGTATTCTTCGCAGCGTCGGTGGTAATCCCCTTTGCGCTCCCCTGGCTGGATCGCAACCCGGTGAAGTCCTGGCGTTACCGCGGCATGCTGAATCGCGTCATGCTGCTGCTGTTCGTGGTGTCGTTCATCATTCTCGGGGTGCTCGGTGTGAAGTCACCGACCCCTGAGCGCACCGTGCTCGCGCAAATCTGTACCATCTTTTATTTCTTTTTCTTCCTTGCAATGCCGTGGTGGTCGCGTCTAGACCGGACCAAGCCAGTACCCGAGCGGGTCACGATGGATGGCGGCATGCCGCTTTGGAAGAGCCTGGCCACACTGGCCATCATCGGGGCCATGACCTTCCTGCCGTTGAAGGTGGTTGGGGCGGAGTCGGCCTATGACTGCGGCACGATCCCGTGTGACGCATTTGAAGCGGATCCCTCTGATCAGCCGTCACTACAACGCGGCGCGGCGCTTTACGCCAGCTACTGCATGGGTTGCCACTCGCTACAGTATTCCCGTCATAACCGCGTCGCTCGTGATCTCGGCATCCCCGAGGACCTGTACAAAGCCAACCTCGTCTTTGACCCCGAAATCAAACTCGGCTCGCTGATGTCCAACAGCATGGATAAGGGGGATGCCAAGGTCTGGTTCGGGGCGACCCCACCGGATCTCACGCTAATATCCAGAGCCAGACAGCCAGAGTGGCTGTATACGTATTTGCGGGCGTTTTATCAGGACGACCTGCGGCCTTACGGGGTGAACAATCGCGTTTATCCAAATGTGGGGATGCCCCATGTATTGATGGAGCTGCAGGGCCTGGCAGCCTGCTCCGATGAGGCCGGCGCCGCGGCGGCCAAGGCCGAGCAATGTGTGACCATGGACGTGGCCTCGGCCGGGGTGATGTCTGCCGAGCAGTTCGACGGGGCGATGTACGATCTTGTCAACTTTCTGGCCTATACCGCTGAGCCTTACAAGGCAGACCGTCTGCGCATCGGCACTTACGTCCTGTTGTTCCTGGTAGTGTTCTTTATTTTCGCGTGGTTGCTGAACCGCGAATATTGGAAGGACGTCCACTAAGCACAGGCCCTGGCGAATTGGGGGCAACCTCTGCCCCCGTTTGAGTGGTACACTTCGTCCCCCTCATTTTTTGGTCAGTTGAATTTGTATGTCAGATGATGCTTCCGGGATCGTATCCAAGCGATCCTCAATGACCTTATTTTCGGATAACACCAGTCATTACAGTCATCGTGTCCGCTTGGTGCTTGCCGAGAAAGGCGTCACTGTAGAGCTGGTCGAGTCGGAGACCGGTGCGACGCCCGCTGAACTGGGCGACTTGAATCCCTATAACAGCATGCCGACCTTGGTCGATCGTGAGCTGGTGTTGTACGAATCCAAGGTCATGATGGAATACCTTGACGAGCGCTTCCCCCACCCGCCGTTGCTGCCTGTCTATCCGGTGGCGCGCGCTGAAGCCCGCCTGTTTGTCTACCGTATCGAGAGAGACTGGGCGGCGTTGGTCGATGCCATCCAGTCATCCCGCAGCGATAACGTCGTGACGAAATCCGTCAAAGAGCTGAAAGAGAGCTTGGTGGCGGTGGCGCCGATCTTCATGGAGAAGCCTTTCTTCATGAGTGAAGAGTTCTCTCTAGTCGACTGCTGCGTCGCACCGATTCTCTGGCGCTTGCCTTCACTGGGCGTCGATATCCGCCCGAGCAAGCAGTCAAAGCCGCTCCTCGATTACATGGATCGTCTGTTCAACAGAGAGGCGTTCCAGGAGAGCCTCTCTGTCCAAGAGCGGGAGATGCGCTCCTAAGGGCGGTCAGTCCACTTGAACTCGAGCCGTCCCTATATTATCCGCGCTATCTATGAGTGGATCGTGGACAACGACTGCACGCCTCATCTGCTGGTCGACGTGGACAACGAAGGGGTGGATGTGCCCCACAACTACGTGACCGACGGTCAGATCGTACTGAACATCTCTCCCAACGCCGTAGTGGGCCTGGAGATGGGCAATGACCTGATTCTCTTTAATGGTCGTTTTGGCGGCGTGGCAACCGATATCGTTGTGCCGATCAAGGCCATTCTCGGTATCTATGCGCGAGAGAATGGCCAGGGCATGGTGTTCGACGCGGCGGAAGAGCCGGATGACCCACCGGAGCCACCAGCGGGCCGCGGCCGGCCCAGCCTCAAGGTTGTTAAATAGCCGGCGCTGGAATTAATTCAAATAACTGTACAACCCGCTCTGCACTGCTGACCTCAGCGGCTTCGAGCGAGACGCGATCAGCTTCCTCCTCGGTCAAGAGGCCCATCAGGTACACAACGCTGTTTTCCGTGACGACCTTGACCCGCGTACCGGGGGTGTCAGATCTTGCGAGCAGCTTTGACTTCACCTGGGTTGTGATCCAGGTATCGTGGCTGCGGGTGCCCATGCTGGTTGCAGGCCCAATTTCCAGTTCATTGTAGATTCGGCGGACGTCCTCAATTTTTTTCACCACATCGGTTGCCAGCGTTTTGAGCGCTTCCGAGGGCACCTGACCTGCGAGCAACACGAAGCCGTTGAAAGATACGATGCTCAGGTGCGCGTCATCGTAGGCCTCGTCCGCGGCATTGATGTTGACCTTGGCTTTGGTTTCGATGCTCTCATCGGTCATCTGTTGCCCGAAAGTCCGCTCGCCGGGATCTTCCTCGATAGGCCCTGCGCCGGCGCTCGACATGATCGACCCGCAGCCGCTTAACAGCCCTGTCAATGAGAGGCCCAAGAGCAGCGAGAGGCTCAGAAGTCGTTGTCGAATCCCGGTCATGGTTAGTCCCCCATTGGCCCAAATGTATGCGTGTCGATCAGCCGCGCCAGACAGATTGCCAGGGCGCCGTTCAAGGTCAGCCGCGTCTCCACGTCCTCATCGACGACGGTCATGCTGACCCCCGGCCCCCGATTACCGATCCATATCGCCCCGACTTGCCGCTGTTCCAGCGCGGCGGCTAGCCGCTGAATTTCTGGCTCGCCTAATGAGGCGGCAAAAACAAATGCCACGTCGCCATGCTGTCCCAGCGCCTGAATCTGTTGTCCCGCCCAGTTCACGCCTGTCTCAACAGACTCGATGTGGTGCTCTGCCAGTTCGACAACCGGCAGGCTGGGTCGTTCCCTGAGGACGCCGCGATGCAGCAGGCTCGCCAGTGCGGTGGCGCCGGCGCAGTCCGCCCCCAAGCCGATGCTGAACAGCTTGCGCTCGTTGAGGATAGCCTCGGCAGCCCTCTCCACAGCAGCACCGGTCGCCTCAGCGAGGCCGTCCACGGCCAGACTGGTCGTCTCGAGGTGTCGCTGAAAGAAGTCAGAGATAAGCGGGTAGAAATCCACGATGCAGTCACAGCCATTGGTTTTGAGTTAATCAAAGGCAGCGCGAATCCACACGGGTTCATCGTCACCATTGGCCGCATCATAAGCGATCACATCAAAGCGGCAAGGGCAGTGTGACGATGCCCTATGCCGGCTGACGAAAAGGGCGGCACAGCGCTTCAGCTTGCGCTGCTTGGTCGCGGTCACACTGTGGATGGCGCCGCCAAAACGATCGCTACGGCGGTATCGCACTTCGATGAAAGCGACATGCTCCGCGTCACGCATGATCAGGTCGATCTCGCCGGCGGGGGTGCTGAAGTTGCGGGCGATCAGTTGCAGCCCGTTTTGCATTAAAAAGCGTTCTGCCCGCTGTTCCCAATATTGGCCGATCGGCTTCACCGTCGCTCCTAGCGCAGGGTATCCGCCTAGGGTAGCGCTGCCGGGCGGATCCGAGCGCCATCAAATGTGGCCAATTCCAATTCCCGCTCCACCGATCCGTCTTGTTTGCGGCGCAATAAGCCGGTTTGACCGCGAACAACCCACTGCGCCGTCTCGGTGGTTTGCTGCCAATGTTGGACCAAGGTCAGCGCGTCGCGCCCGAGTGCTCTCAGGCGACTCAGCCGGTCTGTCATCTCCGGTGGCAGCATGGCGGGTGTTTCCACAAACACCACGCCGTTCAGGTCGCGGTTGCGGGTATCGGCCATGCCGTCATTGATGGCCGAGGTCGCATAGACGGGCACATCGCCTGTCATATGGTATACCAACAGGGGACGCCAGGTCCGCGCGGTTGCCGCATCGGGCGCCAGCATAAAAATACACTCGAAATCGCTGCGTCCACGCCCCCGGGCATCCACAGGCAGATCGAAGGCGCGTTCAACGGCGCGAATGCGCTGATCACTGGAGCCGGAGCCAAGCAATTTACCCATCGCCGTATTGGTGTCGGCGGGGTTATCAACAAGCAACTGTCCCCGGATACGACCACCGTGCTGGATCCAGCGATCTGTGAATGACGAGAGCAGTCGAGCACCACGATCACTGTTCCTCCCCACTACGATGGCATGGCGACAGGCTTGCCCGAAAGCAACGTCGGCGATTTGCCGCGCTTCGTCCTCGGGCGCGAGGCTGAGGCTCATCCAGTTTCGATTTGACGATCCAGCTAGCGAGTCCGTCTGGTTGAGGGCAATGACAGGCACTGTCCGCTGAGTCAGCTGCCCCAGCGAGGCAACATCCTCCTTGATCAAGGGTCCGATGATCAGATCGACGCCCTCCGCCACGGCTTGGCGATAAAGGTCTCTGACACCCGCTGGCTGGGTGGTATTCAAGGTGGTGAGTGTCGGGCGGTTGTTCGGGTCTGGGAATAGGGCATAGAGCTGATCGATCGCGCCGCTTAAAACTGCTTCCCCTGCGCCCGCCAGCCTGCCTTCCAGTGGCAGCAGCAGAGCGATGTGATCGACCGATTCTGCTGTTACCCAGCGCTTCACGTGCCGCGGCATGGCGGGGTGTTGTGGCAGGGCGTTCGGCCGGGTCATCCAGGCGGCGAGGGCGTCAGGCCCCTCCCGATAAACAAGCTGCATCTGCAACCACTGCCGCCAGTTGGGATCGCGGGCTTTGCGGCTGGCTTCGGTAAGGGTGGCTGTGTCCAGTCTGAGCAGATAGCCAAAGAGCCTCTCGCTGACCGCTTCGTCTTGACGGCCCCCCGATCGGGCGTGTGTTCGCTGAAAGAGGGTTTCTGCCGCTGCCAGCCAGTCCCCCGCCAGCGCTTGGCGTGCCTCCCGCTCCTTAAGCACCAGGTCGAGTGCCGCGGTATTGTCCCGAATCAAATTGGCCAGTAGCTGATCGGCAAGGGCGATGTCTCCCGCGAACCAGGCCAGCACGCTGTCAATAAACAAGAGCGTCGATGCGTCGAGGTCGGCTAGCAGTAACTGGTTGCGCTCGTAGCGCGCTGCCAGCAGCGAGTCGGTTCTGGCAAGGCGGGTGACTTTTTCAATCGCTTTTACGTCGATCTGCTCTCCCTCAACGGGGAGCGGCAATGTGTCATCGACTATCAGTAATGGCACCTCCCGGTCGGGCTCAACCGATGGTCCGGCGCAGGCGAAGAGCAGCAGGGATGTTGCCAGCACTAATAACCAATGCAGGCTGAGAGAGGGAAGCTGGAAAAGCCGTCGCGGCGGTTTTCGAGGGTGACCAATCGGCGTCATCACGGCAGTATAGCCCTAAGTTGTCCCGGATGATCCGAGGCGGAGAGCCCCCCTTGTCAGCAAGCCTTTATATTGTCGCCACCCCGATTGGTCATCTGGATGACATGTCCCTGCGCGCTATCGATGTCCTGCGCAACGTTAATGTGATCGCCGCAGAAGATACCCGTCACTCCTCGAAGCTGCTGCGCCATTTTGATATTCGGACACCCCTCATCAGCTATCACGATTACAGTGACACGTCAGATTTAGAGGGCATGCTGAAGCGACTGCGCGCTGGCGAGACGATCGCGTTGATTTCTGACGCGGGTACGCCACTGGTCTCTGATCCGGGTTACAAGCTGGTCGTGGCCTGTCACCGAGAACAGATACCCGTGGTGCCGATTCCCGGCCCTAGCGCGACGATCGCAGCCTTGAGCGCGGCGGGCCTGCCGACCGATCATTTTTATTTTGAGGGGTTCCTACCTCCGAAGCCCGGTCAAAGAGTGAATCGACTGCAGGCGCTGACGGCGATCGAGGGGACCTTGATATTTTTCGAATCGCCGCGCCGCCTGGCCGCCTCGCTGGAGGCCATGCATCAAGTGCTGGGAGATCGTGAGGCGGCGCTCTGCCGTGAACTGACAAAAACCCACGAGACGATTTATCGAGCAGTTTTGTCCCAGCTGCATGAATTTGTGCTGTCTGATGCGAATCAGCAGCGCGGCGAAGTGGTGATTTTGGTGCGCGGCTTTGATCCGGCCACGGTGACATTGACTCCGAAGACGACCCGGCTGCTGACGCGTCTGGCTGATGAGCTACCACCCCGCCGGGCGGCGGCGGTAGTAGCCGACGTTACAGGCCTTCCGGCGAGGCAGCTCTATCAATGGTTGTTGGATCACCGTCACGATAGCTAGGCTTGCACCGCCTTGCTGATCTCGGTAGGCTCGCGCGTGAGTTGGTCAGACGATCGCTGCCGCTCCGCGGCAGAGGAAAGTCCGGGCTCCAACGGGTCAGGGCGCCAGGTAACGCCTGGGGGGCGCGAGCCCACGGAAAGTGCAGCAGAAAGGAAACCGCCTGTTCGCAGGTAAGGGTGAAAAGGTGCGGTAAGAGCGCACCGCGCGGTTGGTAACAACCGTGGCGATGGTAAACCCCGCCCGGAGCAAGACCAAATAGGAATCTGATGCCGTGACCCTCGGCGGATTCGGGTAGGTCGCTTCAGGCGAACGGTGACGTTCGTCGCAGATGAATGATCGTCCACGACAGAACCCGGCTTATCGACTGACTCGCTATGCCCCCCGTCAGGGGGGCTTCCCTCCCTATCTCATGCCGCCATTCTCAGGGGGCTATTTTCACGGGGCTATTCTCACGGGGCAGTCAGCCGCATTTTTAGATCGTTTCGCGTTTAAAATAATAATTTAATGCGTTTTTGAAATATTACTTAAGGCCAAACCTTGTAATTCTGGTTAAAAAGCTGTTTTGGTAAAGGTTTCCAGATCGGTTCTTGCCGGAATATCCCGCCTTGCTTGGCCCTGTAAGGCACTGAAAAGCCACGTTTTTTTCCTTGATGGTCGTTGACCCTCCGCAACGGCTGGGCGTATAGTGGCGAAAAGTGGAGCAAAGTGGGAAAAGCCCCCATTTTGTGGTGATAAGCGGGAGTCTGTGGGCGCGACGCTATGTTTCGTGGGGTACAGCACATCAACCTGGATGCCAAGGGCCGCATGGCGGTGCCCTCGCGTCAGCGCGAGCTGCTGTCGGTGCTGGGCGACGGCCATATTGTGCTGACCGTTGATACACAGACCCCTTGTCTCACCCTTTACCCCCTGCCCGAGTGGGAGCGCATCGAGCGCGATGTGCAGGCATTGCCGGCACTCAATCCCGCAGTCAAGCGATTCCAAAGATTGGTACTGGGCTATGCCAGTGACCTGCAGTTGGACGGCAGCGGGCGAGTGCTCGTGCCGCCGGCGTTGCGTGAATACGCACAGCTCGAAAAGCGTGCGGTGCTGGTCGGTCAGGGCAACAAGCTCGAGCTGTGGTCGGAGGACTTGTGGCACCAGGAGTGCGCTGCTGCCCTGTCCACGGATTCAACTGGGGAGCTCCCAGCGGAGCTGATGCAGCTCAAACTTTGATGGACCGGGGACATCGACCGGTTCTG